>JANQJT010000229.1 GCA_028281485.1 Phycisphaeraceae bacterium | reverse complement strand
CGTCGACCTTTTTGGACATGCAGTCGGCGAGCTTGCCGGGGAGTCCGCCGGAGTCGAGTGCGCCCTTGCGGCGGGTGAGCTCGCGCGCCTTGCGTGCGGCCTCGCGTGCCTCGGCGGCCATGACGGCTTTGGCGCAGACCTTCTTGGCCATGGCGGGGTGTTCCTCGCACCAGTTGGCCAGTGCTTCGCCGACGGCCTGGCTGACGGCGGATTCGACCTCGGGGTTGAGGAGCTTGGTTTTGTTTTGTGACTGGAACTGGGGGTCGGGGATCTTGACGGTGATGACGGCGACGAGTCCTTCGCGCCAGTCGTCGCCGGAGGGGGCTGGGCCGGAGCCTTTGAGGAGGCCGGAGTTTCGTGCGTAGGCGTTGAGTGTTCGTGTGAGGGCGGTCTTGAAGCCGGAGAGGTGTGTTCCGCCGTCGGGGTTGTTGATGTTGTTTGCGAAGCAGTGGACGACTTCGTGGTAGACGTCGACGTACTGGAGCGCGACCTCGCAGACCATCTTGCCGTCTTCGGACTCGGTCTTGACGGCGATGACGTCGTGTAGGGCGTTCTTGCCTTCGTTGAGGTCGCGGACCATCTGTGCGATGCCGTCGTCGAACTTGAAGGTTTCGTTCTTGCCTTCGGGGCGTACGTCGGCGACGTGGATGGTGATGCCGGGGTTGAGGTAGGCGCGTTCTTTTAGGCGGCCGGTGATGACCTCGTAGGAGTGTTCGAGTTCGCCGAAGATATCGCGGTCGGGTCGCCAGGAGATCTTGGTGCCGTTGGAGTCGGACTCTCCGACGACCTTGAGTTCTTCGGTGACGTCGCCGCGCTCGAAGGCCATGGCGTGGACCTTGCCGTCGCGGGCGACTTCGACCTGTGTCCATTCGGACAGGGCGTTGACGCAGGAGACGCCGACGCCGTGTAGACCGCCGGAGACCTTGTAGGAGTTTGAGTCGAACTTTCCGCCGGCGTGGAGGATGGTGAGGACGATCTCGACGGTGGGTTTTCCGTTGAGTCGTGGGTTTTCGTGCTTGTAGGGGCCGACGGGGATGCCGCGTCCGTTGTCGGCAACGGTGATGGATTCGTCGGCGTTGATGGTGACGTGGATCTCGTCGCAGTGTCCGGCGAGGGCTTCGTCGATGGCGTTGTCGACGACCTCCCAGACGAGGTGGTGCATGCCGCGGGCGTCGGTTCCGCCGACGTACATGGCGGGCCGTTTGCGGACGGCGGAGAGGCCTTCGAGGACCTTGATGGAGTCTTCTGAGTAGTCGCTCGGGGCGGTGGTGTTGGGGGTCGATTCGTCCATGGATTCGGTGGCCCTGTGGTGGTTGAAACCCCTTGCCTGAATGGGGTTTGGGTAAAGGGATATTGTAGTTCAAATGGTGGTTTTGGGCTAGCTGCGGGGGTGTTTTGTGGGGGGCGGGGGCGGGGGGAGGCGGGGGGTGGTCAGGCGGGGAGAAAACGTGTATAAAACGCGGCCCCGAACGCGAGAGGATTTTTGATTATGGCCGGACGACGCGCAAAACGAGCGAAACTGCACTGGAAGAACCGCAAGGCGAACAAGGGTGTGAAGCCCGGGTACGGCAGCAAGCAGAAGTGCCTGAAGGCGGCTTGCCTGAAGGACAAGTTCGGCTACTCGGCGGTCTGAGTCTTTTAGCGATTGAATGATGAAGAGGCGCACGCGGTGTGTCTCTTTTTTCATGGGCGGGTAGCGGGTCGGCGCGAGGGAGCGGGGAACATCTGGTAGGATTGTGGGCATGAAGGTCGCCTTGCTGGCTGATCGGTTGTGGCTGCATCACGAGTCTTCGCTGTTTCGTCACCTGGTGGTGGCGTTGGCGGACGAGGGTGTGCGTGCGGTGCCGGTGGTGCCGGCGGGGATGCTGCGTGAGCAGTTGATGCTGGTGGCGGATCGTGTGGACTACGGCACGAGCGGTTATCCGTTGTTGCGTGATCTGCGTGTGCGGCGGCTGGCGAAGCCGTTGCGGGAGCGGGGGCTGGACCTGATTCATGTTTTGGATGGATCGCTGGCGCGTGTGGGTAAGAGTCTGGCGGCGTCGGTGGGTGTGCCGGTGATGCTGAGCTGTTGGAACATGGATGAGGTGGAGCTGATGGCGCGGCTGGCGATCGCGGACAGCGGTGTGACGCTGGTGGTGCCGACGTCGGGGATGATGAGTCAGTTGCGACGGATCGGTGGGGCGGATGTGCAGGTGGAGCAGGTGCCGCCGGGTGTGATCGGTAGCCGGCAGGTGCCGGAGCCCTTGCGTGATCCGGGGGCGAGCGTGTGTTGTCTGGTGATCGCGGACGGTCGGGGCAACGGGGGTCTGGGGACGTTGCTGGCGGGGGCGGCGCGATTGAAGAACGAGATGCCGCAGTTGCAGATGTTTTTGTATCCGGTTGAGGAATCGACGCACAAGATGTGGCAGACGGCGGCGAAGGCGGATGCGCTGGGGATGGTGAACCTGGTTGGGCCGGAGGACATGGCGCGGAATCTTTTGGTGCAGGCGGACGCGGTGATCTGTCCGGGTGCGACGGGTTGCGTGCGGACGCTGATCCTGAGTGCGATGGCGGCGGGTCGCCCGGTGTTTGCGACGCCGGACGCGGCGCTGGATTACGTGATCGATGGTCAGACGGCGCAGCTGGTGCAGCGGACGGGCGCGGGGGACTGGGCGGAGTTGCTGCGGTCGCTGGTGGTTCGGCCGGACACGAAGCGCGAGCTGGGGGCGCGGGCGCGGGAGTACGTGCGTGAGCATCACGGGGTGACGGGGTATCTGAACCGATTGATGGAGGTTTACCGGCGTGTGTCGGGTGAGCCTTTGAAGTTTGAGGGGTGAGGTGGGCGTGGGGTTTTGTGGGTTGGGGAGTGTGGTAGAGTGTGGGGATGCAGTTGGCTGAGACCATTGAGCGGATGCGTGAGCTGCGCCGGGAGGCGCGGGGCGATGTGGTGTTGGTGCCGA
>JANQJT010000214.1 GCA_028281485.1 Phycisphaeraceae bacterium | reverse complement strand
CCTCCGGCGGCTCCCTCGTCATCGACTCCACCGAGGCGCTCGTCGCCATCGACGTCAACTCCGGAAAGATGCGCGACAACAAGGACGCCGAGACCACCGCATTCAAAACCAACACCGAAGCCGTCGAAGAGATCGCACGACAGCTCCGCCTCCGTGACCTCGGCGGCGTCATCGTCCTCGACCTCATCGACATGTATCAACACAAGCACCGCCGCGAGATCGAAAGACTCCTCAAGGACTTCATCAAGAAAGACCGTGCTCGCACCAAGCTCGTCCGCATCAACGACCTCGGCCTGCTCTCCATGACACGCCAGCGCATGCGACCCGGCCTCAAGAAAGCACTCCACCAGGTCTGCCACACCTGCGACGGCCACGGCCTGCTCATGACCGCCGAGACCGTCGCCATCGACGCCATGCGTCAGATCGCCGTCGTCCTCTCCGCCGAACGCGTCGCCCGCGCCGAACTCACCGTCACGCCCGAAGTCGGCGCCATGCTCCTCAACCGCAAACGCCACTCCCTGTCCATCATCGAAGACCAGCTCGCCAAACACGCCCAGGTCAGCTTCGACCCCACCCTCCGGCCCGATGAGATCCTCCTGACCGCCTACGACGAACGCGGCGTCAAGCTCGACATCACCAAGCTCCCCGCCCCCAAGAAACCCAAGCTCGCCGACAAGGACATCGTCGACGCCAACCCCAACGGCTCCGACGACTTCGAAGAAGAACTCCACGAAGAAACAACCAACACCACCTCATCCTCCAAAGCCCCCCCCGCCGCCGAGGAAGGCGAGCCCACCTCCAAGCGTCGTCGCCGCCGCCGTCGCCGTCGCAAGGGCGACGAAGAAACCCCCATCGACGCCGCCGACAAACAACCCGAAACCACCGCAACTCCCGAACCCGACGCCAAGCCTCCCGAGTCCGAATCATCTGAAGACGAAGCGCCCACCCCGCGTAAGCGCCGCCGCCGCCGCGGCGGTCGTCGCCACCGCAAGGCCGCCGCGGACGCCGCGCCGCAGGACACCCCTGCCGACACCCCGCCCGCCCCCGAACCCAAACCCGAGCCCGTCGCCGACAAGCCCAAGACCACCAAAAAGAAAACCACCAAGAAAAAGACAACCAAGAAGAAAACCACCAAGAAGAAGACGACTAAAAAGAAAACGACCCGGAAGAAGACCACCAGGAAGGCCTCCGTCACCGACGTCGTCATCACCGCTGAGCCCGTCACCGCATGACCGACGCGCCCCACCAACCCCGACGCCTGATCCTGCTCGGGTCCACCGGCAGCATCGGCACACAGACCCTCGAATGCCTCCGCAACCTCGACGGACGCTTCCGGGTCGTCGGCATCGCCGCCGGCTCAAACCACCAGCTCCTCGCACAACAGGTCGCCGACTTTGACATCCCCCACGTCGCGCTCTGCAACCCCGCACCCGACCACAACCTCTCCGCCCCCCACCTCTACACCGGCCCCGACGCCGCAGCCCAACTCGTCGACGCACTCGACGCCGACATCCTCGTCAACGCCATCGTCGGCGCAGCCGGACTGCCCGCCACCGTACGCGCCATCGAAAAAGGCATGACCATCGCACTGGCCAACAAGGAGACCCTCGTCACCGCCGGCCAGATCGTCATGCCCCTCGCTCAAAAACACAACGTCCCCATCCTCCCGATCGACTCCGAACACTCCGCCATCTTCCAGTGCATCCAGTCCCACGCCGCCACCCACATCAACTCACACCTCAAGCGCATCGTCCTCACCGCCTCCGGCGGCCCCTTCCGCACCTGGACCAAGGACCAGATCCAAAACGCCACCATCGCCCAAGCCCTCAACCACCCCACCTGGGACATGGGCACACGCATCACCATCGACTCGGCCACCATGATGAACAAGGCCCTCGAGATCATCGAGGCCCACTGGCTGTTCGACCTCCCCGCCGACCGGATCGACGTCATCATCCACCCCCAGTCCATCGCGCACAGCTTCGTCGAGTTCACCGACCACTCCATCCTCGCCCAACTCGGCACACCCGACATGCGCACCCCCATCCAGTACGCACTCACCTGGCCCGACCGATTCACCGGCGCAGGCGACCCACTCGACTGGTCCACCCTCCGCACGCTCGACTTCGAGCCCCCCGATCACGACCGCTTCCCCGCCCTGCCCCTGGCCTACCGCGTCATCGAGACCGGCGGAACCAGCGGCGCCGTCCTCAACGCCGCCAAGGAGGCCGCCGTCGACGCTTTCCTCGACGCGAACATCCCCTTCGGACGCATCGTACAACTCGTCGAAACCGCACTCGACCGAATCCCCTCCGCCCCCGCCGACGACCTGCAAACCGTCCTCGACGCCGACGCACAGGCCCGCCAGCTCGTCCGCTCTCTCGTCGCCACGCCCTCTAAAGCCGGTTTTTAATCGAAACCCTCACTCCGCTTCCGCGTCAATCCTACAATAATCACCCCGAATGACCGATAGTTAGCCAAACACAAGACTTTCCACAGGACCCCCCACCCATGCTTCAAACACTCGAGTTCGCCGCCATGCTCGGCCTCGTCCTACTCGGCCTCGGCTTCATCATCTTCATGCACGAACTCGGCCACTTCCTCGTCGCCAAGTGGGTCGGCATCCGCTGCGACCAGTTCGCCGTCGGCTTCGGCAAGGCCGCATGGTCCTACCGCAAGGGCATGGGCATCCGACGCGGCTCCACCGAGCCCGAGTACTACCAGCGCATCGCAGACTTCCTCAACGGCGACGCACCCAAGGACCCCGACTTCCGCTCCAGGTACAACATCCTCTCCGCCATCGAACCGGTCCCCATCAAATCGCTCGAAGACCTCGCCAGGATCGACTACCGCCTGCTCGAAGCCGCCACACAGGAACTCGGCCTCTCCGAGACCGAATACCGCCTCAACGTCCTGCCCCTCGGCGGATACGTCAAGATGCTCGGCCAGGAGGACATGAACCCCAACGCCACCAGCGAAAACCCTCGCGCCTACAACCGCAAACCCATCGCCGCACGCATGGCCGTCATCTCCGCCGGCGTCATCATGAACCTCATCATCGCCGTCCCCTTCCTCACCGCCGCCCCCATGGTCGGCGTGCCCATGATCCCCGTCGTCGTCGGCTCCATCCCAACCGACAGCCCCGCCGCCTCCGTCGTCGCCAAAGACAACCCCGACATCGTCGGCATCAAGCCCGGCGACGAAATCATCCTCATCGACGGCGTCAAACCCAAGGACTTCAGCGACATCCGCATGACCAACGCACTGGCCAAGGCCGGCCAGCCCATCGAATACGTCGTCAAACGCACGCTCCCCGACGGCTCTGTCACCGAACTCACCTTCGACATCGTCCCCGTCAAGGGAACCGCCGGCCTCATGGAAGTCGGCATCGCACCCACACAATCCCTCGCGCTCTTCGACGACTCCGAAAAACAAAACCGCACCGTCTTCGACAAGTTCGTCGCCGAATACAACATCGAAGGCCTCGCCCTCGACACCACCGTCACCACCCTCAACGGCCGAACCCTCTCTCACGCCTGGCAGATCGAACAGCTCCTCCAGACCGGCCCCGACCACCTCGTCATCACCACCGATCAAAACGATCAACCCATCACCATCCCCGTCGCCACGCGGCTGCAGATCCACGAACCCGAAAACGACGATAAACCCCACGCACACCTGCTCGGCCTCCAACCCGCCATCGCCATCAACCTCGTCGCCGAAGGCAAACCCGCCCACGGCATCCTGAAAATCGGCGACGTCGTCGCCGCCACCAACGGTCAGGCCTGGCCCAACAGCAAGCAGATGGCCAACGCCATCAAGTCCACCACCGGCGACGTCAGGATCACCGTCATCCGCGACGGACAATCCCTCGACCTCACCATCCCGCGCGATTCCGACGAGATGATCGGTATCGGCATGGGCCCCACCACCCGCACCAATCACATCCTCGCCATCTCACCCGACTCCCCGTTTGCCGACGCCAACCTCGCCCCCGGCACCGCCATCAACACCATCAACGGCAAGCCCATCGACAACTTCACCGACATCCGCCGCGCCCTCACCACCGCCGGCCCCGGCAACGTCAAGCTCGACGTCACCGAACCCCTGCTCGGCGGAACATTCAACACCGTCACCGCCGAACTCACCGCCGACCACCTCGCCCCCCTCCAAACCCTCGCCTGGACCACACCCCTCACCGCTCTACTCCAGCCCAACGAGGTCATGTTCCAGACCAACAACCCCGCCGAGGCCCTCGCCTACGGCGCACACAAGTCCAAGCAGTTCCTCGTCCAGACCTACGTCATGCTCGCCCGACTCTTCCAGGGCTCCGTCCCCACCGACAAGCTCGCCGGCCCCATCGGCATGGGCTTCATGGGCAAGCGATTCGTCGAAAAGGGCTTCGGCTACTTCCTCTACTTCCTCGGACTCATCTCCATCAACCTCGCCGTCATCAACTTCCTACCCCTGCCCATCGTTGACGGCGGACACTTCGTCCTGCTCATACTCGAAAAGATCCGCGGCAAACCCCTCCCCGAACCCGTCATGAACGCCATCACCGTCGCCGGCCTCGCACTCCTCGCCTTCGTCTTCATCTACGTCACCAAGAACGACCTCTTCGTCAACCTCCAGCACTACCTCGGCTAACCCTCCCCACACAACACCACACTCAACAAAAAAGCCCACGCACTCACGCGTGGGCTTTTTATAATAACTCGTACATGAGTGGCTACTCATATTATGCTTTTAGTTATACCGACCTTATAAAGGGTTGGGCATTCAATTGATACGCAATCATCGCTGTTCTTGCTTATAACAAAACCAAATCGGTTATCCCAGTTGTCACGTATACACAACAAGAAGAGTTCCTCTAGAAACGTGAGCATATTTGAACGAAATACACCCAAATCATGCAATAGATCGGTTGGTTTACTCAGAGCCACTCCACCTTTCGCAGAGAAATCGCTCTCCCACGTTGGTGTCGCAAATTTATTTCCTGGATACAACTTAAAATTATTGATTGTCACACTGAATCCGGACTTAGCATGATTAATATCTAATGCATTGCGACACCATGCCATTTGCTTAATCCAATCCCTGTCACCCTCAAGCAACTTTACGACATATTCAGCCCCAGGGCAGTGCTTAAACATCCAATCCAGATATGCTTGAAAATTAGCATCGCAATCAGGCGCATCATAAAATATACAAAGAAAACGATGCGCTTCTTCTAATAGCCGCTTACCATTACCAAGATAACTAACAACACGCTGTTCTAAATTTGGTACCTGCGGCAGAGTAGGTATGTGACTAGCCTTTTTATGTAGCTCGATTACATCATCGCATTTAGTCATCAAGTGCGTTGTATCGCTAACAATACTATTCAGTACCAGCTCACACTCAATCAGATGCCGCGAGCACTTCCACATATGAGCTAATAAAGATTTCTTGTGGATCCCCTGCCTGAGTATCACTGATCCCAGTATATCTTTTGACTGCAGAATAGTCCTTGCCACGACAGGATTCTTTGAGCCCACGTGATAGAGGATTTGATATCCATGCTTGGTCTCTGGAGCTTCGTTATTAGGATCAATGACTTCCGCAGGCAATACCTTTGCAATGCTGTTGTGCTGAAAAGACAATAAGTCATCTTCGACAACAACAAGATCATAGATCGGATCGGGCTCATCCAATGCAGGGTTCTCGAATTTCATTGAGAACGCAGCATTCCGATCAAATCGCTCATCAGGAGACATGTCTAATCTCACACCGATCTCACATCCGCCACCAATCCAGCCAGATCTTCGGGAAGATAATGTCATGGATGTCCGCGTCTTCCACCTCGTGCGCCTCGACCTCGCTCAGCCGATTCAGGTAGTTCGTGTCCTGGCTCACCTTCTCCGCCAGGTCCACCAGCGTCTCGAAACGCGCCACGTGCTGCATGTATCGCTTGATGCCGTAGTCCACCGCCTGGCCGCGCCGGATCACAAAAGGCCAATCGCTCGCCTGCAACAGCAGCAGCTCGCGGCCCGCCTTCTCTAAAAGCTCACGCTGATGATCGTTCTTTTCCCAATCCAGCTCGTCGGTCAGCCGACCGAACGTCGTCTCACAGCGATACTCGATGTCCCACATCCAGTTCACCTGCTCGTTCGACCACACGCGGTGATCCCCGTCCTCGCCCCACGAGCCCTCCGGCAGACTCACCGCCTTGTCCGGCGGATGATGCTCCAGATACTCCTCGCTCGTGCACACGTCCACGTCCGGGTCCGCGTTCAGGTTCAACATCACGTCCCGCAAGAACTGCGGCCCCTCGAACCACCAGTGCCCAAACAGCTCCGCATCGAAACACGCCGTCACCACGCCGTGCCGACCCGTCTTGCGGTGATAATCCCACAGCTCCGTCTTCACGTTGTTGCAGAAGTCGCTGGCGTGCTCGTGAATCTTGCCACCGATGTTCTCCGGGTAGTACAGGTGCTTGTCACCCAGGTCCACCTTGTTCCCCGTCACCTTCCAGTAACGCAAACCACGCCGCGGCCCCCACTTCTTGTGAAACTCCAGGTACTCACCCGCGGCCGGGTAACCGAAGTGACCGCTCCACACCTTCTCACAGATTACCGGGTCGCGCGCAAACGCCGCCACACGCCCCGGGCTGCTCCCGTCACTATTGACCAGGTTCGGCTCGTGCACGTCACGCCAACCGCGCGACGCGTACTTCCGACCCTCTTCCCAGTCCACCTTCTGCCACCCGTCGTTGTTCACCCACTCACTGTTCGCCCCCTCGATCAGATGGTTCTCAACATAAAAGTGTGTGATCCCCTCGTCCGCCACCATGTGCTCGATGCCGATCCGATTGCCCTTCCAGCCCCAGTTGATCGGCGGCGTCCAATCACCCTGCGGACGGTACGCGCACTCCGGCAACCACATCCCCGTCGGCTTGTACCCCAATATCCGCTCGCTCGACTGCAACCCCGCGCGTATCTGCGCACGAATCGACGAGTCCTCATACAACAAAGGCATGTACCCGTGCGTCGCGTTCGACGTCAGAATCTCCAGACGCCCCGCCTCCTTGTGCCGCACGTAGTCCATCGGGATATCCCGACCCATGTCGGAAAACTGCTGCTGCTGCTTTTCAAACCACTCGACCCACACGTCAGCCAGGTACACCATGTGGCCGTTGTCCAGCTTCTCGAAGTCCGCCCGGTCCGCCTTCGCACGCTCCACGCGGTCGGCCAGGTAATCCTCGAAGCCCTGCCGGAAGTGCTCGTGCGTCAGCTGCTCCAACAACACCGGCGTCAGACCCATCGTCAGCTTCGGATTGCCGCTCAGATACTCACACTCATCCAGCATCGAGAGGATCGGCAGATACGTCTCGCTCGCCGCCTCGTACAACCAGTCCTCACCGTGCGGCCAGACCCCGTGACGAAGCACGTACGGCAAGTGACCGTGAAGAACAAACGTAAAGCTGCCAATGGCCATGACTTCTCCTCAAACTAGACGTGAGAACACATCCTAACCGCATACGCCCCACACCGAAACGCTCACCCCACACACACCAATATTAATTGCGATATCATGACCCCCAAACCCGTAGAACCCCGGAGTCCCCCCACATGGCCCTCATGACAGACAAGGTCGCGCTCATCACCGGCGGCAACAAGGGTATCGGCCGCGCCGCCGCGCTCAAGTTCGCCGCCGAGGACGCAAAAGTCGTCATCGGAAACCGAAACCACACCGAGGCCCTCGCCGTCGTCGACGAAATCAACTCTCAAGGCGGACAGGCCGCCTTCCTCGCCACCGACGTCACCGACAAGGCCCAGCTCCAGGCCCTCCACGACTTTACCGTCGAAACGTACGGACGCATCGACGCCGCCTTCAACAACGCCGGCATCGAAGGCGACCTCGCCGAGCTCACCGAACAAGACGACGACAACTACGACCGCGTCTTCGACACCAACGTCAAGGCCGTCTTCTGGGGCATGCAGATGCAGATCAGGCAGATGCTCGCCCAACACCCCGCCGGCGGCGCCATCGTCAACAACTCCTCCATCACAGGCTCCATCGGATTCCCCGGCCTGGCCATCTACACCGCCGCCAAACACGCCGTCAACGGTTTCACCAAGGCCGCCGCCATCGAGGTCGGCTTCCGGGGCATCCGCATCAACGCCGTCTCACCCGCCTGCATCAAGACCGACATGCTCTACCGCTTCTTCGACGAACCCCTCGCTCCCCCCGTCAAAGACATCATCAGAAAACACCCCATCGGACGCTTCGGCGAACCCGAGGAAATCGCCAACCTCGCCGTCTGGCTCTGCTCCCAAGAAGCCTCCTTCATCACCGGCCAACCCATGCTCGTAGACGGCGCGTTCACCGCCATCTAACCCACACCACCCCGACCCCCACAAAGTTGCCAAAATGGCAGGCCCCTCGTCTAATGGGCCCTATGCCCACCGACACCGAAACACCCAGCGCACAGATCCTCCTCGTCGACGACGAGGTCGCACACTGCGAAGTCATGGCCGAAGCCCTCCAACGCCTCGGACACATCTGCACGCTCGTCCACAACCTCCACGACGCCACCGACGAACTCAAGCACGGCACATTCGACGTCATCGTCACCGACCTGGTCATGGACGCCGAAGACGACGGCCTGAAAGTCCTCGAAGCCGCCCGCACCACCCAACCCAACGCCGAGACCATCATGGTCACCGCGCACGGCGACGTCCCCACCGCCAAGGCCGCGCTCCGCGGCGGCGCCTACGACTTCATCGAAAAACCACTCGACCTCGACGTCTTCAGAAACCTCGTCAACCGCGCCGCAGAAAAGGTCCTCCTCGCCGCACAAAACCTCGACCTCAAACAACAGGTCGATCAGCGCTTCGGCCTCGAGGGCATCATCGGACAGTCCCCCGCCATCCAACAGGTCCTCACCACCATCCGACAGGTCGCACCCTCCGACATCCCCGTCCTCATCACCGGCGAGTCCGGCACCGGCAAGGAACTCGTCGCCTCCGCCATCCACCGAAACTCACAACGCACCAAAAAAGCCTTCAAACCCCTCAACTGCGCCGGGTTGTCGGCCACCATCCTCGAGTCCGAACTCTTCGGACACGTCAAGGGCGCCTTCACCGACGCCAGCCGCGACCGCGAAGGCGTCTTCGAATACGCCGACGGCGGAACGCTCTTCCTCGACGAGATCGGCGACATGCCCATCGAGATGCAGGCCAAGCTCCTGCGCGCCCTCGAGTCCGGCGAGATCGTACGCGTCGGTGCCAACGACCCCCGCCACGTCGACGTCCGACTCATCTCCGCCACCAACCACGACCTCGAAGACCTCATCAAACAGGGCCGCTTCCGCGAAGACCTGCTCTACCGCATCCGCGGCGTG
>JANQJT010000167.1 GCA_028281485.1 Phycisphaeraceae bacterium | reverse complement strand
ACAACCGCTTCCTCACGGTCGCGGCTCGTTGGGGGTCGCTAAAAAGTCGCTAAACAACCGCTTCCTCACGGTCGCGGCTCGTTGGGGGTCGCTAAGCGGCGGAGCCGATCAGTTGTCGGGGTTGCGTGAGGGGTCGCTGAGCCATCGGCCGAGGGCCATGAGTGGGAAGTAGAGGCGGTAGAGGTGGTATCGGAGGTAGAAGACGCGAGGGAAGCCGGTGCCGGTGTACCAGTCTTCGCGCCATGAGCCGGGGTTGTCGTCGGATTGGTCGTCGCGCTGGGTGAGTTGGGTGTCGACGAGCCATTGGATGGCGCGTCGTGTGGCGGGGTCGTTGGGGCCGACGGCGGAGAGTAGGGTCATGGCGCCCCATGCGGTCTGGGAAGCGGTGGAGGGGCCGATGCCTTTGCGGTCGGGGTGTTCGTAGGAGTCGGCGGACTCGCCGAATGAGCCGTCTTCTTTTTGGACTTTGCGGAGCCAGCGTGCGGTTTTGCGGACCCATTTTTCGTTCATGTCGACGCCGACGTTTTGGAGTCCGACGATGACCTGCCACGAGCCGTAGATGTAGTTGACGCCCCATCTGCCGAACCAGCATCCTTCGGGTTCCTGTGTTTCGCGGATGAAGGTGATGGCTTTTTGTACGGCGGGGTGCGAGGCGTCGAAGCCGAGGTGTCCGAGGCATTCGAGTGTTCGGCCGGTGATGTCGGGGCAGGAGGGGTCCTGGATGGCGTTGTGGTCTGCGAAGGGGACGTACTCGAGGATGGGTCGGTGGATGGTGCGGTCGAATGCGGCCCACCCGCCGTCTTCGTTCTGCATGGCGAGGATCCACTTTGCGCCGCGTTCGGCGGCGGCCTGGGCCTCGGGTGCGGTGCCGTTTGCGGCGCGGTGGAGTGCCATGGCGACCATGGCGGTGTCGTCGACGTCGGGGTAGTAGGCGTTGTTGAACTCGAAGTACCAGCCGGAGGGTTCGACGTCTGATTTACGGAGGTTGTTTTTCCAGTCGCCTGCGATGTGGTTGCATTCTTTTTCGATGAGCCAGTCGACGGCGCGGTGGACGCGGGGGTCTGAGGCCTTGAAGCCGGCTTCGGTGAGGGCGTAGAGGGCGATGCCGGAGTCCCAGACGGGGCTGAAGCAGGGCTGGAATCGGATGTCGCCGTTCTGCTCGATCATGAGTCGGTCGAGCTGGTCCCATGCTTCGCGGACGTGGTCGTTGGAGTCGTCGTAACCGAGGCATCGCAGAGCGATGATGATGTAGACCATGGGGGGGTAGATGGCGCCGAGGCCGTCGGACTGCTCGGTGCGTTCGAGGATCCACTGCTCGATCTGCTGGAGTGCTTTCTTGCGGAGGAGGGTGAGGCGTGTCTTTTCCCAGATCTTCAGTGCCTTGTCGGCGGCGAGGAAGATGTTTTTCCAGGAGATGAGGCGTTTGTCGAACTCGGTGTAGGGTCGGTGGAGGTAGTCGTGGTTGGTGTAGAGCTCCATGATGCCCATGGGTTCGGGGAGCTGGCGGACGGGGCGGTAGCTGGAGACGATGGACAGGGGCATGATCATGGTGCGCGACCACGCTGAGACCTTGTCGAGGTTGAAGTAGAACCAGCGTGGGAGGAGGACCATCTCGGGCGGGATGGCGGGGACGGAGTCGTAGTGCATCTGTCCGAGCGCGGCGAGGTAGAACTTGGAGTAGGTGTTGCAGCGTTCTGCGCCGCCGAGCTCGAGGATGAGCTTGCGGGCTTTTTTCATGTGGGGCGCGTCGGTGTCGTCGCCGACGAGCTTGAGCGCGAAGTAGGCCTTGACGGTGGCGGAGAGGTCGGGGCCTGCGCCGGGGTATTGGATCCATGCGCCGTCTTCGGGGCGTTGCTGCTTGCGGAGGTAGTTGGCGATGCGGGGGAGGCGTGGGTCGTCTTCCTGTTCGACGATCCATTTGAGGAGGATGTATTCGGATTGGAGGATGGAGTCGCCTTCGAGCTCGGCGCACCAGTAGCCGTCGGGGTGTTGCTGGTTGAAGAGCTCGGCGGCGGCGGCGTCGCGTGCTTTTTGGGCTTGTGCGCAGAGGGGGGCTCGGCCGGAGCGGGAGCGGGCGTGGGCGTGGAGGTCTGGATGTGTTTGTATATCAGTCACCGGATGATCGGTTCGTTTCCGCCAAATTGTACGCACTCACGATATCGATTTCGGGCATTTCGGGCAATCGGGTACAGATTTGGCTTGTGTGTGGTGGGTGGTAGGGTTTATGCGGCCTGGACGGCTGCGGTGACTTTCTTTGCGGCGTCTGTGAGGTCATCCGCGGTCTGGAGGGTGGGGATGTCGTTGCGTGCGGCGTCGATGATCCGGCGGGCGGGTTCGACGTTGGTGCCTTCGAGGCGGACGACGAGGGGTACGGTGAAGCCGACGGTCTTGGCGGCGGCGACGATGGCGTTGGCGATTTTGTCGCACTGCATGATGCCGCCGAAGATGTTGACGAGGACGCCCTGTACGGCGGGGTCGGCGAGGATGATCTTGAAGGCCTCGGTGACGGCTTCCTGGGTTGCGGAGCCGCCGACGTCGAGGAAGTTTGCGGGCTCTGCGCCGTGGAGCTTGATGATGTCCATGGTGGCCATGGCGAGTCCTGCGCCGTTGACGAGGCAGCCGATGCTTCCGTCGAGCTTGATGTAGGACAGGCCGTGCGCGGTGGCTTCGAGTTCTGCGGGGTCTTCTTCTGCGGGGTCGTGCATCTCGGCGATGGCGGGCTGGCGGAAGAGTGCGTTGTCGTCGAAGTTTGCCTTGGCGTCGATGGCGAGGAGCTGGTCGTCGGTGGTGCGTACGAGGGGGTTGATCTCGAGGAGGGAGGCGTCGGTTTGTGAGAAGAGTTTGGCGAGTGCGGAGAGGATCTTGACGAACTGTTTGACGGTGTCGCCGGAGAAGCCGAGTTGGAAGGCGAGGGTGCGTGCCTGGTGGGGCTGGAGTCCTGCGGCGGGGTGGATGGGGGTGTGGATGACGGCGGCGGGGTTGGTTTCGGCGACCTCTTCGATGTTCACGCCGCCTTCGGCGGAGGCGATGATGACGGGTCGTCGGGTGGCGCGGTCGGTGACGATGGAGAGGTAGTATTCGTGTGCGATGTCGACGCCGGCGGCGACGAGGAGCTTGTTGACGGGGACGCCATCGGGGCCGGTTTGGGGTGTGACAAGGGGTTTGGCGAGGATGTCGGAGGCGGCTTGGGTTGCTTCGAGAGCGGAGCGTACGAGCTTGACGCCGCCGCCCTTGCCGCGACCGCCGGCGTGGACCTGGGCCTTGACGACGGCGAGGGGTGAGCCGAGCTGGTTGAAGGCATCGGCGGCCTGCTCGGGTGCGTCGATGACGTGGGCTTTGGGGACGGGAACGCCGGCGTCAGAGAGGAGCTGGCGCGTCTGGTATTCGTGGACCTTCATTTTGGCTCCGTGGGTTAAACGACGGCGTGATGATAGCGGGGAAGATAGGGATTCACCACAGAGGCACAGAGACACGGAGGGGGGGATCTCTGATTGCTGATTGGGGAGTGGGGGAGCCCGCATCGCTGAAGTGGTGCTTGCCTTATTGCGTGCACGGATCTGCCTGCGGTCGCGGGCGAAACGGGGGACCGGCCCCGGAGGGGCCGGCTATATGTGGGAAGCACTCCCCTGCGGGTCGCGGCTAAACGGAGGATAGGGGCGGCGGGTTTGCTGCGCTTAACCCGCCCTATGGGGGAGAGAGACGAATGTCGCGTTTGAACGGAGCCGGCATCTGCGATGCCGGACCGGGACCACAGGTCCCGGCTCTGATTCAGACCGCTTGCTGACGCGCGCGGCTCGTGGGGACCAACGCTTGCTGACGCGCGCGGCTCGTGGGGACCACCGCTTGCTGACGCGCGCGGCTCGTGGGGTGTGTTTCGTTGGGATGGGGGATCAGTGACAGAGGCGGTCTGCGAGGAGTCGGAGGAAGAGGCCGACGTCTGTGACGACGGGGATGGACTCGATGGAGCCGCGGTCTGCGAGCTTGGTGGCGACGGCGGGGGAGATGTCGACGCAGACGAGTCTTACGCCGGCGGGTGTCATGTTGCCGGTTCCGATGGCGTGGAGCATGGAGGCGAGCATGACGATCATGTCTGCGCCGTCGATGGCGTGTGCGTAGGCGGCTTGGGCCTGGTTGAGGTCCATGAGTGTGTCGGGCAGTGGGCCGTCGTCGCGGATGGAGCCCGCGAGGACGTAGTGGACGTTGTGTTTGACGGCGGCGTGCATGATGCCGCCGGTGGTGATGTTTTGATCGAAGTCG
>JANQJT010000154.1 GCA_028281485.1 Phycisphaeraceae bacterium | reverse complement strand
TCGGCGGCGCAGGTCCTGCTGACGGACCACCACTTCCGCGGCTACATGGTCTGGCAGTTCTTCGCCGGCGTCGCGACGATGGCGGGCAACACCGCGATGTTCGCCTTCATCGCCGAACTCGTCAGAGGCATGCCGAAAGACGGCGCGGTCAAGCCCTACATGGTCGGCATCGTTTTCACCTCCGCGATCGTCCAGCTCTTTGTCGCGCTGTCGATCCCGTTCTTCGCCCACTACCTCGACCGTGTCCACGTCACGCGCTTCCGCACGCGGCACGGCCTGCTGTGGATGGCGACACAGGTGACGAGCTTTGTGGTCGCCTACCTCGCCGCGCGGGGCGGCGTGCCGCTCGGCTGGGTGCTGGTGCTCCTGCTTGTACCGCGCATCTGCCAGGGCCTGGTCTTCGGCGGGGGCCGGCTGGCCTGGCAGCTCGGCCACCACGACTTCGCCGACCGACACCTCGCCGCGACCTACATGGCCATCCACCAGACCCTCACCGGCGTGCGCGGCTTCACCGCGCCCTACCTTGGCGTGCTGCTCTACACCGGCTGGGATGACATCGACCGTTTCGGTGTGCGCATCCCCGCGTGGGGCGGCATCGGCTACTGGGTCTTCGCGATCACGTTTGTGCTCGCCTTCATCGGCTGGGCCGGGTTCGTCAGGCTCGACAAGCAGGTGGGCGGGGACGGCAAGGCGGAGGCTCATGATTGAGAAGTCGCTTCTTCTGGCGCTAACGCGGCCCCACATTCAGGGCACTTCGGTGACACCGTTCCTTGTAAGTTGTATTCACATTGAAGGCAGAAAAAAGGCCGTACTTTCAATTTGTAAACCTCATCAGCAAGTACTTGCCGAAGAATCGCATCTTCGTTTTTACTCTTTCGCCAAGCAATAAAGATGAAAGGTGAAGCTAGAAAAAGAAAAACGGTCCACTTCCACCAAGACGAAAGGCCCCAAGTGATCTCGACCAACCAGCTTACGGCATAAAAGAACAACCAAAAGACAAGAATCCAAATCCATTGATATTTTCTTGTCGCACGCCTAGAAGCCCGTATAGCGTTGTTGTGAGCCTGTTTTGATGGTCATATGACAATTTCATCCATGTCGCTTCGATGATGTATCTTTCATCTCGTGGATTAAGCTTGATGAGCTTCGTCACACCTTCAACGCCCTCCTAAGGATCTTCCCCGTTGGGTTCCTTGGCAGCTTATCGATCACGCGCACCTCGCGCGGGACCTTGTACTGCGCGACCTGCTCGCGGATGAAGTTGCGGGCCTCGCCTTCGTCGAATTCGGCGTCGTCTTCGAGCTCGACGAAGGCGATCGGGACCTCGCCGCGCATGTCGCAGGGCTTGCCGACGACGGCGGAGGCCTTCACGGCCGGGTGCTGGTTCAAGGCCTCCTCGATCTCGCGGGGGAAGACGTTCTCCCCGCCGACGATGAGCATCTCCTTCTTCCGGCCGGTGATGTAGAGGTAGCCATCTTCATCGAGCTTGCCGATGTCGCCGGTGCGGAAGCACCGGGTCTTGCCCTGCCCCGGCAGATCGATCTCGGTGAAGACCTCCTTCGTCTGACACGGCAGGTTCCAGTAGCCATCCATCACGCTGGGCCCGGCGATGAGGATCTCGCCTTCTTCGTTGGGCCCCAGCGGTTTGTCGTGCTCGTCGACGATGATGTTCGTCACGCCGGGCAACGCCTTGCCGACGGCGTGCTGGCGGTTGTGTGTGGGCGTGGACCAGTTGGTCACCGGCGATGTCTCGGTCAGGCCGTAGCCCTCGAGCAGGTGGCAGTTGAACTTCTCGGCGTAGGCGTCGTAGAGCGCCTGCGACAAGGGCTCGGCCCCGCTGACGACGTACTCCAGCGGCGCGAAGTCTTCGGGTGTCGCGCTCTTGACACTCAGCAGCGCGCCGTACATCGAGGGCACCGCGATAAAGATATTCGGCTTGTGCTTGCGCATCAGCTCGATGAGCTTCTTGGGCACGAAGCGCGCGGTGTAGATGACGTTCGCGCCCAGGAACAGCGGCATGAGCGTGAGCGCCGTGACGCCGAAGGCGTGGAACTGTGGCAGCACGCCGAGGAAGGAGTTCGTCGGGCCCAGGTCGGCGTGCTGGACGATGGCGCGGACGTTGGCGTCGAGCGCGCCGTGGCTGAGCATGACGCCCTTGGGCTTGCCGGACGTGCCGGAGGTGTACAGCAGCACGGCGAGGTCTTCATCGCGCGGGCTCGCGGGCCAGCGCACCGGCGGCAGGCCCTTGAAGCTCAGCTGATCGAGCTTGACGGCGTTGATGCCTTCGGGGATCGCGTCCTCGCCGACGACCTCGAGCAGCTTGCTCGCGGTGAAGACCGTGTCCAGCCCGCTGTCGGCGATGACGTGGTGCAGGTCGTCCTTGCTCAGGAGGTAGTTCAGCGGCACGGCGACGCGCCCGGCCTGCCAGCAGCCGAGCAGCGCCGCGGGGAACGCGCCCGAGGTCGGGAGCATGAGCCCGACGCGCTCTTTAGAGGTGTGCTGCTTGATCGCACGGGCGAGGAAGAACGCCCCGCCGGCGAGCTTGGCGTAGGTCCAGGTGCGCAGGTCGTCGGTCACCGCGGGGCGGGTGGGGTGGCGGAGCGCCTGCTTGAGAATGGGTCGGAGGAGTGCCATGGGGGCATGATAATCGAAGTAAATACTTACAGTAAAGCCCGCGGCATTCTCCCGGCGTATAACGCCCGGCCCTGGCCCGGCGTCTTGGTCTAAAATGGCCTCCCGCCTCCACGCAAGGAACCGCTATGACACGCTTTACCGCCCTCGCTCTGCCCGCCACGCTGACCGCCGCTGCGCTTTTGACCGGCTGTAACAACTCGGCCCTGAAGGGCACGGAGCTCGAAGGCACCGTGGTTGACCTGGCCGAGACCGCGACGATCGCCGAGCTCACCGCGATGTACGACGCGGGGGATTTCGAGAACGCGTTCCTCGTCGGCCGGCAGATCGCCTGGGACCGGTACCGCGACGACCGTTACGAGGCGTCGTACATCGCCGGGCTCTCGGCCGAGGCGATGGGCAACCTGCGCGACGCGGACACGTACCTGAACCGGGCGCTGGGCACCCCCGACCCGACGCTCGCGGCGGACGCGGCGGATGCGCTGGGGCTGGTGTACTCGCAGCAGGGCCGCTACGCCGAGGCGCAGCGGTCGCTGCTCTGGGCCGCCGAGCGGCTGGAGGGTGAGCGGCAGGCGAAGGCGTACTACTACGCGGGCATCGCGCAGCAGAAGCTGGGCCAGTGGAGCCAGGCGCGGACGACGCTGGTGCTCGCGCGGGCGCGCACGCAGGACCCGGCGTTCCGCGATCAGATCGGCCAGCAGATCGGCGTAACCGGCTGGACGCTGCAGCTTGGCGCGTACACCCAGCGGGAGCTGGCGCGCAGCCAGGCCGAGTCGATCGCCCAGAAGTCGCGCGACATGCGCCTGGGCCTGCCGCGCCTGGTCGATGGCACGACCGCCGCGGGCGAGTCGGTGACGTTTGTGCACGTCGGCCAGTTCACCAGCTACCGGTCGGCCACGCGGTTCCGTGATGCGCTGGACACGCCGGGTGTGATCATCCGAGCGCTTCGGCCGTGAGGCCGTCCAAGCTTCATCGCGAAGAGCGCACGGAAGGCAGCAAAGCCAAGTCATTTAAGATTTTTCACGATCAACCAAGATCAATTCTTTGGATCGCCATCGAGAACGCGACCGATCGTGATACACAGGCAGCGCTGATCGCGTTAGCCGAAAAACGAGCGAAGAAGGCAACTGCTCGTCGCGTGATCGTGTTTGGCTTGATCATCCTGTTGGTAACGGTCGGTGCGGTGTTTCTTAAGGTTCAGTTGATGAATCATATCACCGACTCCATTGCACTCGGCGCGCTGGCTGTAGTGGTGTTGTTGGCTTATCTTGATGGTAGACAGCAGCGAAGGCGTGCCGCCTTGATCTTGTCGGTGCTGCTTTATCAGAAGGGGGTCAGGACGAATCGGTGTTTGCGCTGCCGGTACGATCTGAAAGGGTCGGCGTCAGAGCAGTGTCCCGAATGCGGCGAATCGTTGGCGCCCGTCAAAAACGGTTAAACAATCCGGATCTATTAGCCGTCGCCTGAAAGGCGACACGATTTGTGATACGCCCGCGCGCCGCCTTGCAGGCGGCGGCTAACCAAGACAATTTGTTATGGCATCGCAAACGAATCGTCGTACTCTTCCCCGATCGCACCGGCGACCTCTTTGTGCGTCACCCGGCCCGCGTGCATGTTCAGCGCGCTGTTGAAGTCGGCGCTGGTGCGGACCAACTGCTCCAACTCACTTTTGCCGATCGCGTCGGCGAGGCGGATGGCGTAGGGCTGGGTCGCGTGGCAGAGCGCCTGAGTGCTCGTTCGGCCGACGGCGCCGGGCATGTTCGCGACGCAGTAGTGAACGACCTCATCGATGATGTAGATCGGGTCGTGGTGCGTCGTCGGGCGCGAGGTCTCGACGCAGCCGCCCTGGTCAACGCCGACGTCGATGATCACGCTGCCCGGCAGCATGTCCTTGAGCATGGCTTTGCTGATCAGGACCGGCGTGCGCCCGCCCGGGATCAAGACGGCACCGATCACCAGGTCGGAGGTGGTCGCGTGCTCACGGATCGCGTGGGCATCCGAATACACGGTCGTGACGTTGGCGGGCATGAACTCATCGAGCCGGCGGAGGCGGTCGAGGTTGACATCCATAATCGTGACGTCCGCGCCCATGCCCGCG
>JANQJT010000148.1 GCA_028281485.1 Phycisphaeraceae bacterium | reverse complement strand
ATAGAGACCCGCCGCGCGTGTCGGCCCGGCTGAACAAACAACGTCCCACCGCCCGTCACCTTCACCCCGTAAAGCAACGCCAGCTTCTCAGCCAGCTGCTGCTGCTTGGGCGGCTCGGTCACAGGCCGCTCAGCCTGTTCCTGCTTGCCCATCGCCCGCTTCACGTCCGGGTCAGACTCGAGTCGCTCCTGCATCCGCTGCGTGCGCTCCGACAGCGCCCGCGCTCGACGCACCAGCTCCGCCGCTCGGCCCGAACCCATGATCCGCCCGCGATCCGCGTCAGGCTCATCGCGCGCCCCGGTCGCGCTCGACGCCACAGCCGCGTTCCGCGTCGCCGTCGCACTGGGCGCCGGCGGCACGTCAACCAGCAGGTGGTGCGCCAACGCCGCGTAGTCCTGGTAACCCTTGCTTGTCGCGTCGTACTCGCCGATCGGCTGACCGAAGCTCGCCGCCTCTTTCAGCTTCACGTCGTAACGGATCGAAAGCGGCATCACACGGTCGCCGAAGTATTTCTTCAAATCCCCCATGATGTCCCGGCTCAGACGCACCTGCTCGTCAAACATCGTCGGCAGCACACGCATCGTCACCGCCTGCCCGCAGCGATCGGCCAGGATCCGAATCAACTCCGACTGCTTACGCGCCCCCTTCATCGCAAAGTACCCGGTCTCCACCGGGATGATCACCTCGCCGGACGAACGCAGCGCGTTAAACGTCAGCAACCCGATGTTCGGCGGACAATCGATCAGACAGAAATCGTACTGATCCCGGAAACGACGCAGCACGCGTGCCAGCCGCACATCGCGGTCCGGCGCATCCGAGAGCTGCCGCTCTACCTTCGCCAGCGACACCGTGCTCGGCGCCAGGTCCAGCTTCCGCGCGATCTGCCAGATCATCTGGGGCGAATCGATCGAGGCCGGCTCACCGCTCATCATCGCGTGGCCGATCTGCGCATCGATCTGATTCTCGGGCACCCCCAGCCCCACCGCGCAGTGCGATTGCGGATCGACATCGACAACCAATGTCCGATGCCCGAGCTCCGCCAGGCACGCCGCGAGATTGATGACCGTGGTGGTCTTTCCACAACCACCCTTCTGATTGATGACTGCTATCGTTCGCACGGTCGGCAACACCTCCATGTAAGCCTTGGGCCGATCCCTCGGCGCCTGGCCCCGACCCCGCCGCGACTGCACACACACATCACGGCGGCTATCCTCCCTATCGGACGCGTGCCGATAAATCCTTGATATTTCACCCCCTTAACGCTTTTTCGTCATCCACCTGTGCGTTTCGATCGCCACACAATCAACCACTTGCCCCCGCCCCCACCACCGTCTAAAAAGTTCCCTATGCCTACACCCATCAAAACCGCTCAACCCGATTACCCGATTCTCGACTGCATCGCCCAGCGATACAGCCCCTACAACTTCGAGCCCCGCCCGATCGAACACGATCACCTGTTGCGGTGTCTCGAAGCCGCGCGATGGGCCGCCTCCAGCTTCAACGAACAGCCCTGGCGTTTCGTCCTGGTCACGCGTGATCACACCGATGCATGGTCGGCTGCGCTTGCCTGCCTGATGCAAGCCAATCAGACGTGGGCCCAAAACGCCGGCGCGCTCATCTTCACTCTCGCCCGCAACACCTTCACCCGCAATGACAAGCCCAACCGTGTCGCGATCCACGACATCGGCCTGGCGATCGGTAATTTTTGCGCTCAGGCCACCGCACTCGGTCTACACGCCCATCAGATGGCGGGCATCGAGATCGAAACCATCCGACAAACCTACGCCGTGTCCGCCGGCTTCGAGCCCGTCACCGCCATCGCGCTCGGCTACGCCGGCGACACCGAACCCGATGACAAGCCGCGTTCCCGAAACGCCTTAAGCGAGTGGGTCTTCGCCGACAGATTCGGCCAAGCCCACCCCATCACCTCGTGACACAACACTACGACATCGCCATCGTCGGCTCCGGTGCAGCCGGCCTCGCCACCGCCATCTTCGCGGCGCAAAACCTGCCGAACCCCGCACGCATCGCCCTCATCGACTCCGCCGCAAAACCCGGCGCGAAAATCCTCGTCTCCGGCGGGTCACGCTGCAACGTCACCCACCACCGCGTCACACCCGAAGACTACAACGGCCCACGCAACGTCGTCCGAAACATCCTCCGCGCCTTCACCGAACAACAAACCATCGAGTGGTTCGCCTCGCTCGGCGTCACACTCAAACAGGAAGACACCGGCAAGCTCTTCCCCACCACCGACACCGCCCGCACCGTCCTCGCCGCCCTGCTCGACCGCTGCCAGGCCCTGACGATTCAAACCCACTTCAACCGCCGCATCACCGACATCACCCCCGCCTCAACCGGATTCACCCTCTCCCATACCCACGGCCAAATCACCTGCGATCGCCTCGCCCTCGCCACGGGCGGCAAATCCCTGCCCAAAACAGGCTCCGACGGCGCTATGTACCCCGTCGTCCAGAATCTCGGACACACCCTTACCCCCACCGTCCCCGCACTCGTCCCCCTCGTTCTCAACAAGCCCTTCATGCACACTCATCTCTCCGGCATCAGCCACAACGCCACCCTTACCACCCTCGCCGACGGCAAACGCATCGACCGTCGCACCGGCTCACTCCTCTGGACCCACTTCGGCATCTCCGGCCCGCTCGCCATGGACGCCTCACGACACTGGCTCTGGGCCCACCACCACAACCAATCCCCCGCCCTCCACCTCGCCCTGCTGACCGATGGCGACTTCCAGACCGCCGACTACTGGCTCACCGCGTCAACGAAAGGGCAACATCACCTCACCCTCGGCAAACTTCTCGCGCAGCGCTGGCCGCAGCGCGTCACCAACGCCCTCTGCGATCAGCTCGACATCGATCCCGCCACCCCGATGGGTGAACTGAAGAAAGACCACCGCCGCGCCCTCGCACACGGCCTGACCGACCTGCCCCTGCCCGTAGCGCGCGACCGCGGCTGGAACTACGCCGAAGTCACCGCCGGCGGCGTCCCCATGGCCGAAGTCGACTACCGAACCATGCAATCCAAACGCGTCCCCAACCTCTACCTCGTCGGCGAACTGCTCGACGTCGACGGCCGCATCGGCGGTTTCAACTTCCAGTGGGCCTGGGCCACCGGCCACGTCGCCGGCCGAGCCCTCGCCAAGTCCCGGAACACCTGACCGCCTTGTCCCACGCCACACGTCACCTACAATCTGCCCCATCATGAGCACTGAAAAACCCCGCATACTCACCGGCGACACACCCACCGGCGTCCTGCACCTGGGCCACTACGTTGGCTCGCTCGAAAACCGCGTACACCTCCAGGACGAATACGACTGCTACTTCATCATCGCCAACGTCCACGCGCTCACCACCCGCTCGGACAAGACCGAAGAGGTCCGTACCGACACCCTCGAGATCACCAAGGACTGGCTCAGCGTCGGCATGGACCCGGCCAAATCCACCTTCTTCCTCCAATCCGAGGTCCCCGCCATCGCCGAACTCACCTGGTACTTCGCCATGCTCCTCGGCTACGGCCGACTCATGAAGAACCCCACCATCAAGGAAGAGATCCGCGTCAAGAGACTGACCGACCAGTACTCCTTCGGCTTCCTCATGTACGCCGTCGGACAGATCGCCGACATCCTCGCCTTCAAACCCGCCTGCGTGCCCGTCGGCGAAGACCAGGTCCCCCACATCGAGATGACCCGCGAGATCGCACGCCGATTCAACCAGACCTACTGCGGCGTCAAGGGCGGCGTGGCCGACGAAGACCACGTTGCTAAAGGCGGCGTCTTCCCCGTCCCCGAAGCCAAGATCGGCCGCATCGCCAGGCTCACCGGCACCGACGGCACCAACAAGATGTCCAAGTCCCTCGGCAACGCCATCCTCCTGTCCGACACCGCCAAGCAGGTCCAGAAGAAGTGCAACAAGATCTTCACCGGCCGCGGCTCTATCGATGACCCCGCACCCCTCGAAGGCAACACCGTCCTGGAATACCTGCACATCTTCCACGACGACCCCGACCGCGCCGCCCAGATCCAGGAAGACTACGCCCGGTCGAAGATCGGCGACGGCGATCTGAAAAAAGAGGTCGGCCAAGCCATCAACCGCTTCCTCGATCCCATCCGCGACCGCCGCGCCACCATCACCGATGACGACGCGATGGACGTGCTCAAAACCGGCACCGCCAAAGCCAACAAAATCGCCGAGGCCACGCTCTACCAGGCCAAGCAGGCCATGAGCTACGACTTCTTCCCGCGCAATCTTTCCCTCTAAGCCCGAAACGTGTACCCACCGCCGCCGTCTATCGCTTACAGTTCGACGCAGGCCGCCCGGAATCCCGAGTCCCAAGGGGAACACGCTATGCACACTTTCAAGCTCGCCACGATCATCACACTCCTGACCGCACTGGCCGCGCTGGCCGCCTGCGACGGCATGACCAATCAGTTCCGCGCCTCTCGCACCGACAGCCACACCGCCTCGCACGTCATAGACCACCCCGTCCACATCCAGACCCGCAACGGCTCGATCAACGTCCAACTCGACCCCGCGCTCCCGCACGTCGACATCACCGTCAAGCTCACCTGCTCGGGGCTCACACAACCCGAAGCCGACGACCGGCTCGCCGCCAGCCGCGCCGTCATCGAGCGCGACGGCAACAACACGCTGCGCATCCACGCCGACTTCGACGGCGGCCCACGCGGCAGCGACGGCATGAACGTCACCGTACGCACCCCCTCCATCGACGGCATCGACGCCAACACCTCCAACGGTTCGATCACCTTCGTCGGACTCGACGGCAAGGCCGTCGCCAAAAGCTCCAACGGCTCGATCCACATCAACTCACACCAGGGCAAAGCCGACCTGCACACCTCCAACGGCTCGGTTCACATCACCGATCACACAGGCAACGTCAAAGCCGACACCTCCAACGCATCGATCACCGCCAACAACCTCGATGGCTCACTGAACGCCTCCACCTCCAACGGCTCCGGCAAGCTCTCCGGCATCACCGGCCCCGTCTCCTTCAACACCTCCAACGCATCGATCAACGCCGACCTCGACGACACCAACCCCGGCCCCGCCAAACTCGTTTCCTCCAACGGATCGATCCATCTCACCGTCGGCTCCGCCTTCACCGGCTCACTGTCCATGAGCACATCCAACGGCCGCGTCACAATCAACGATCCCGCCCAACGCGCCTTGATCACCGACAAGCACAAGACCCACGCCAAGCTCTCGTTCGGCCAGGCCGACCACCAATCCAAAGCCAACACCTCCAACGCCTCGGTCACCGTCACCGTACGCCCCGGCAATTAACCGCCCAACGCGACACAACCCAACCGCGCGTGTAAACTGAAGCTCCCCCCACCCGGTATGGAGCGCAGCACCATGCCGCATTTGCCCCCCGAAGCACTGGACATCTGGAACCACCACGTCGGCCCCGCCATCCTCTCCACCGTCGATCCCGACGGACAACCCAACACCGTTTACGTCGGACAGGTCCGCTTCGAGGGCGACCGCTTCCTCATCGCCGACGTGCACTTCGACAAGACACGCCGCAACATCGCCGCCGGCTCGACCGGTTCCCTGCTGTTCATCACCGAAGACACCCGCGCCTGCCAGGTCAAAGGCACACTCACCACGCTCACGTCCGGTGCGGACTACGACCGGGTGCGATACTGGCTCAACGACAAGCACGATCTGCACGCCGCCGTCGCGCTCAGCATCGACACGGTCTACCGCGGCGCCGATAAACTCACGACCCACCCCAATTAAAACCCCCGCCTCGCGACATCTCCGGGCAGCGCCTTTTAATTGTTTCAAAACAATTAAGCGTTAGACTAAGGCCTCTGCAGCACGGGAGATGCGCATGTCGACACTCGAAGTCCACATCCGTCAGCAGGATGACGCCGTGATCATGAAGCTCACAGGCAACGCCTCCCTGGGCAACATCGATGACCTCATGGGGGAGTTCCTCAAGCTCAAGGCCGCCCAGCCCCAAAAGGTCGTCCTCGACCTGGCCGAGCTGGAGTTCATCGCCTCGCTGGGCATGGGTGCACTGGTCGCGATGCAGCAGGACCTTAAAAGGCAAGGCGGCAAGCTCTCCGCCGCCGCACTGACCGATGAGGTCAAAAACGCATTCACCCGCGCCCGCCTCGATCAGGTCTTCGACCTGCACGATTCGGTCGAATCCGCTCTTTCATCCGATACCCCCGCGTAAAGCAGTCGCCCGGTCGATCAATCTTCGGGTGCGTTGCGTTGCGTCATCTTCAGGTATTCGCGCGTTACAACCATGGCGAACAACGATGTGAAAAAGACGGCGATGCCGGTGCCCAAAAGACGCATGACCAGGTCTCCGGGGCGATCAACCCAGATCAGCATCAATCCAAACAGAAAACTCGCAGCGAGCGATACGAGGCAAATCCCAAGGCAGACGCGGATAAACAGATTCATCGCCTATTCCTCCGGAGGCGTAAGGGGCTGGTCCCATTGTACAGGCCCCGTATATCGAGATTCCCCGATCCCCTCAGCTAATTCCCCACCCTCGATTCCCGTCAAATAAGGCGGCCGACCAGCATCCTAGGGTGGTCGGGATCAGGACACCGGTCGGCCAGCGCGTTGTCACAATCCAGAAAAAAACAGTGTTAATGGGCTCTTAGAGCGGTTTGGCTCATCAATAACGCATCATTCACATGCATTTAAGCATCCCCAAAATTGGTGTATTCCTTTATACAGAAAAAATCACCTTCAAGAGCGGCAAAACCAAAAAAGACTTCTACCATGTATGAAAAGTGACCCGCTAGCTCCCCTCTCTCGCCATCCAAGCTATCGAAAAACCCAAATGCGGGAGGGTTCGACATGCACGGACAAATCATCCGCCGGCTCCTTGATGAGAAGCTCACCACGCTCAAGGAGATCGAACAGGTCACAGGACGCGGCACCTCCACCCTCTACCGATGGATGCGCGGCGAGAGTGAGCCACACGCCAGCGACCTGCGCAACCTCATCCGCGACATCCGTGACCCCCGCGCCAAACGCTTCATCGTCTCCCTGCTGACCGCCGACCTGCCCATCGTGGTCAACTGGATCGAGCAGGAGCAGTCGATCACACAAAAACTCGACGCCGGCAAGCACCACGATCAAAACGACGCCGTCGACACCTCCATCCAGGCCATGCGATCGGTCACCGACCTCATCGTCGCCCAGCGCCAATCCGCCCAGGCCGGCAAGCAAATGACCGACCAGACCTACAGCGAGCTGATCCGTCACATCGACGACTCCATCAGCCAACTCACCCTCACGCGCATGCTCCTCGACCGCGTCATGCACAAACGCCACCGCGCCCCCCAACTCGACCACGCCGTCGAGGTCGACACCCGCCAATCCCACGCCACCGGCTGAACTCCGCCCCATCTGTCGATATCATGAGCCGTATGACAACACATCGCACCAACACCCGTCGCACCACCCAGCGCGACACCATCGTCGAAGTCATCACGCAGTCACCGGGCCCCATCACCGTCGAACAAATCCACGAACTCGCAAAAAAAACCATCCCCTCACTCGGCATCGCCACCGTCTACCGCACCATCAAGCTGCTACTCGAAAACGGCACCATCCAGACCGTCGTCCTCCCCGACGGCCTGTCACGCTACGAATCCGCCGCCCTCGGCCATCACCACCACTTCCGCTGCCGCGCCTGCGGCAACGTCTTCGACCTGGACATCTGCCCCGTCAAACTGCCCAAGGACATGACACTGCCCGGCGGTTACACCGTCGATGACCACGAACTGACCTTCTACGGCACCTGTCCCAACTGCCAGTAATCCCCCCCGCACGCGATCACTCAGCGCTCGGCCGACGCGCCGCGCTCGTTTTCGTCATCTGCACCCTCAGCTTCCGGGGGCGCCTCAGCTAGCCCCTGCGAAAACCCGCGCTCCCACCAATCCTCCCAACGCGCCCCGCGAAGCTGATCGTACCGCTCCTGCATGACCCGAATCGTCTCTCGCTCGTCGGGCCGCAGGTGTACGTCCGGCACGCGCCTTAGCGTCGGCACCAGCTCAAACTCCTGGTCCCCGCGCACCACACCCATCCGCACCGCCGTGCCCACCGGCTTGCTGCGGATCCGCTCGATGACAACCGACACGTCCACCCCCGCGCCGATGCGCTGGCCGTCCAGCGAGACGATCCGATCGCCCCGCATAAATCCCGCCTCCGCCGCGGCCATGCCATCCATCACAAACTCCACCACGATCCCCTCGTCCCCACCCAACGCTGACGACATCCGCACACCCAGAAACGAAGGCCACCGCACCGCCGCATCCGCCGGCATCAGGTGACGATCGAAATAAACCTGGGCGTACCGCTCCAGACGCATCCGAACCTCGGCGTCATCGGTCTGGACGTATTCAGCCGCCACCCACCCGCACACCGCCGGCCCAAGCGACTCCAACTCCGTCTGCGCCGCCTCACGCACCGCATACCGATCCGAACCCAGCCGCGCCACGATCTCCGCCACACCCGCAGCGGTGATCGGCTCGGCATCCGCAGCGCCCGCCTGCGTCGTCGCGGGCCGTGTCGCAGGCACAACGACAACACCCGGCTCAGGCTCGGCCCAAGCCGCGGTCACTACAAACAGACTGATCAGGATCGCCCGCACGTGGTCATTCTACGCCAGGCGGCGGTCACCGGTCACGTGACCGTGACCGAAACTCGGTCACGCCCGCCCGATGATGCCGACCCCAAAAAGGTCGGCGAAACGTGCCTTGCCAATCGCGCCGACTCAGCGACGGATCGGCGGCTTGCCGCGGTCTTCTCTAGGCATCCGGGTGAACGACATGTTCATTCTCCTCGAGCCAAAAAACATACTGAACACACACGTACCGTTTCCTATCGGTAAGCTCCCGCCGCACGATCACATTTTTTGACACACTTCTTCCGCTCCCGACCGCCCGGTCCGTCTGTACCGTCTGCACGATCTGAGCAAGTTTCCGCCGCGCCTCTTGGCCACGTCCGCGCAGTTATCGGCAACGAACCCCATCCCCAAATGCGATAGTCATCAGTACCGGCGTTTGTGAGGCAACCCCATGCTGCGCGTATCGACAGGCAATATCACGAGTGGCATGACCCTGGCGGTGGCGGTCTTCAACCCCCGCCAGCCCGACCACACCCTCCTCAAGCCCGGTTACGAGCTGTCGCCCAGCATCATCCGCCGCCTGCTCGAACTCGGCATCGAGCAGGTCTTCATCCGCTGCCCCGCCCTCGACCACGTCACCAAGTACCTCAACCCCCAGCTCCTCCAGCAGCGCGCCGAACTCGCCAGCCACACCATCGACGCCTTCGAGCTGATGCAATCCAACGCCCACCCCAACCTCAACTTCTCCCAGTACATCGCCACCTTCAGCCGCATGGTCGAGACCGTCGTCTCCCACCCCGCCAGCGGCATCTTCTACGACGTGCCCGGCGGGCAGCGCTCCGCGCTGGCCGACCACATGATGCGCGTCGCCTACCTCGCCACCCTCATGGGCGTCAAGCTCGACCACTACCTCATCCGTCAGCGCAAGCACCTCAGCCCCAACCACGCACGCAACGTCACCAACCTCGGCCTCGGCGCCATGCTCCACGACGTCGGCCTGCTCCGCATGCCCCCCGAACTGCAGAACCCCCACGAGATCGACAACCCCCAGTGGCGCGAGCACATCCAGATCGGCCTCGACATGGTCGGCCAATCCGTCTCACCCAGCGTCCGGGCCGTCATCTACCAGCACCACCAGCACTTCGACGGCACCGGCTTCCCCGACGTCAACCGCGGCCAAAACGAAGACCCCGCGCCCATGGCCGGCGAGAAGATCCACGTCTTCGCGCGCATCGTCGCCGCCGCCAAACGCTTCGACCTGCTCTGCGAGGGCCCCGTCCGCCGCCACCTGCCCATCGTCGGCCTCAAGCAGATGCTCGACCCCGCCCTCGCCGTGAAGTTCGACCCCGTCGTCACCGAAGCCCTCTTCGCCGTTACCCCGCCCTTCCCGCCCGGCACCATGGTCAAGCTCAACGACGAACGCTACGGCGCCATCGTCAGCCACAACCCCTCCCGCCCCTGTCGGCCCATGGTCCACCTGTTCGACAAGCAGGACCACACACCCGCCGACGGCGCAGACAGCGTCATCAACCTCGCGCAGGAAGAATACGAACAGACCTTCATCGCCGAGGCCGACGGCGTGCCGATCGAACAACACCTCTTCGAGCTGCCCGAACCCGCCGACTCGTGGAACCACAACCCCTTCGCCATGAGCGCGTGAACGACACCACGATGGAATCTCCTACGAGCCGCAGCATGTCCCTACGAGCCGCGACCGTGAGGGAGCGGTTATCTCGCCCGAAAACATGAAAGAAACAGAGCCGACATCTGTGATGCCGGTCCGGACTCACAGAGCCCGACTCTGTTTAACCCAACTTCTTCTTCGTACCCCGCATGCTGCGCTCTCCCGTAGGGCGGGTTAAGCGCAGCAAACCCGCCGATGTGGTCACTTTAGCAACTACACCTTCCCTGCCCACTTATAAATATCAAACCCCCAACCGGCGGGTTCGTCGCTAACGCTCCTTAACCCGCCCTACATATTACTCGTCCGAAATAGTTGATGTGCTACCCGACCATGAATCATGATCTAATCCATCACGCAAATCATAAGGCATTTTCCTAATGAAGCATCTCTTGATTATGTGTACGCACCTTAAAAATCGTTCAGCAGTTTCTATTGTGATCATCTTGTCAAGTGTAGATTTCGGCCACGCAGATCGATCAAACTCTTGATATTCTTCTTTCGTTAGGTGATGAGTAACGGTTACATCTTCAGGTTGAACATGAACAATCATGTTTCGCAATTCAATGAGTTCACGAACTGATGACCAAGAATGTCTATTCTTTTTCAAGACAATCTTTAGCTCATCTGCTACCAATTTTAGTTTCTCAAGAGTCGATTTTCGTTCATGTTTCTTCCATTTCTCTCGGAATAGGCGATAACCACATCCATTCAGAAACGCTTCGAGTGCAAGCGCGCTATATAACAAGGCCTGATGAAGATCATCATAACCCCCCCTTGGATCATTCTTCGTCTCATGCAAACGGTAGTTCGCGATCCTTAAAAGATCATGATGACCAAAGTAAGGTCTTGTTTGTGAAAGCCGAATGGATTTCATAATTGGAAAGACTCACGCCGGCTGGGCTGCGCGCTCGGCGGCGTAGCGCACCGCGTTCTCGAACAATCGCAGGCCACTGGTCGCCGCGGTGTCCGCGCCGCTGGTCCAGGCCGTGTGATGATTTGGGTGGATGTTGTCTTCCGGGTGCGGCATCAACCCGAACACCAGGCCGGTCGGATCGCAGATGCCCGCGATGTCGCGGTCCGAGCCGTTCGGGTTGCTGGCGTAGCGCAGCGCCACCTGACCATTGGATTCCAATCGGTCCAACACCTCCGGCGGCGCAACGAATCGGCCCTCGCCGTGCGCGATGGGGCACTCGATCGTGTCGATGCCGCGCGTCCACACACACTTCGTGCCCGACTCCACCTTCAGGTCCACCCACTTGTTCACGAAACGCGGCAGCGCGTTGTCCGTCAGCGTGATGCGCTGCGGCAATTGATCCGCATCGGTCTCGAAGCCCGGCAGCAACCCCGTCTTCACCAGCACCTGGAAGCCGTTACAGATGCCGATGACCGGCTTGCCCGCCGCCACGTGCGTCCACACCGCGTCCATCAGTTGGTGCCGGATGCGATTGGCCAGGATGCGGCCCGCGGAGATGTCGTCCCCGTAGCTGAATCCTCCGGGGAAGGCGAGGATGTCGCACGACGCGATCGGCGAAGCGTCCTCGATCAACTCGTGCAAGTGAACGCATCGCGTCTCGGCTCCGGCCAACTCAAAGGCGCGGACCAGGTCCACATCCCGATTGATGCCGGCCGCTCGAAGGATCAGTGCTACAGGTTTCATCGTGTCGTTTTCCAATCTTACCAGTCCAGGGGCGCCAGCCATGTCCGGCGTAGCGCGTTCACATCACAGTCAGCCACCTGCCCGCCGCCGCTGCGCACGGTCAGTCGCCCCGAATCGTTGAATCGCCCGACCTCGCCGTGCGCGACGCTTGCCTCACGCAGCGCCTTGATCACCGCGTCATAATGCTCAGGCAACACCTCGATCAACACCCGGCTCGGCGTCTCCGCGAAGCAGGCCGCGACATCGGGCAGCTCGCCCGTGTGCGGCACGCCCGCCAGGTCCACCGCCAAGCCCAGCCCGCCGGCGAACGCCATCTCCGCCGCCGCGGTCAGCATGCCGCCGTCGCTGCAGTCGTGCGCACCGGCGATCCATCCGTTGCCGATCAACTCCGCGACCTTGGCCAGCTGCGCCGGCGCGTGTCGCAGGTCGACCTTCGGCAGGTCACCGTTGTCCGCCCCGCCGACCAGCGCCAGGTGCGAGCCGCCCAGCTCGCCGGTCGTCACGCCCACCTGCAACAGGTAGTTGCCCGCGCCCTTGGCGTCCATCGTCACACACTTGCCGCTGTCCGGCACGATGCCCATCGCGCTGATCAGCAGCGTCGGCGGGATCTGAATCGTCTCGCCCGTGTCGGTCGTGAACTGGTTGTTCAACGAGTCCTTGCCGCTGATGAACGGCGTGCGGTACGCCAGCGCGCCGTCGTAGCACGCCTCCGCCGCCCGCACCAGCGAGCCCAGGTTCTTCGGATCGTCGCAGCTCGGCCAACAGAAGTTATCCAAAATCGCGATCTTCGACGGGTCCGCACCCACACACACCGCGTTGCGCACCGCCTCGTCGATCGCCGCCAGCGTCATCCAGTACGGATCGATGTCACCCATCGCCGTGCACAGACCCACCGACAGCGCGAGCGCCTTGTCGCTGTCCAGCTTCGGTCGCAGCACCGCCGCGTCACCCGGCCCATCCGCAGCGGGACCCACCAACGGCTTGGCCACGCTGCCGCCCTGCACCTCGTGATCGTATTGACGCACAATCCAGTGCTTGCTCGCCACGTTCGGATGCGCCAGCAACGCTTCCAGCAACTCACCGATCGACGCGTTGGCCTTCGTTGCACCGGGGCTGCTGTTTTCATTGGCCCCGCTCCACGCCGCGACACGCGTCGGCTGCGGAATCCCCTCGTGCAGGAACGCCATCGAAAGCCTGCCGACCTCCGTGCCCTCGTACCTGAGGACCAGCTCCTTGCTGTCCGTGCCGAACGAGCCGAGGTCACACCACTCCACATCTTCGGCCTCGGCCAGCGCCGTCACCTGCCCCACCTTCTCGGGCGACACGGCCAGCACCATGCGCTCCTGCGCCTCGCTGATCCAGATCTCCGTGTAACTCAACCCCTCGTACTTTAGCGGCGCCTTCTCCAGGTCCACCGTCGCGCCGAGCTTCTCACCCATCTCACCGACGGCGCTGCTGAACCCACCCGCGCCGCAATCGGTGATCGCGTTGTAAAGACAGCCATCCGCGTGGTCGCGCGCCCGCAGGATCACGTCCATACACGTCTTCTCGGTAATGGCGTTGCCGATCTGCACCGCGTGGCTGAACTCGTCTGCGTGCGTGTCGGTCAATTCCGCGCTGCTGAACGTCGCGCCATGGATGCCGTCGCGACCCGTCCGTCCGCCCAGCACGATGATCCGGTCGCCCGGCTGCACCTCGCCGAACGCCATGTCGCGCGGGATCAGGCCCACGCTGCCGGCGTACACCAGGGGGTTACCCAGGTAACGATCGTCGAACCACACCGCGCCGTTGACCGTGGGGATGCCCATGCGGTTTCCGTAGTCCCGCACGCCCGCCACCACCTGCTTGAGCACGCGACGCGGATGCAACACGCCCTTCGGCAGCTTCGCGCGGTCCCAGTTCGGGTCGGCCACGCAGAACACGTCGGTGTTCGCGATCGGCTTGGCGCTCAGGCCCGTGCCCATCGTGTCACGGATGCACCCGCCGATGCCCGTCGCCGCGCCGCCGTACGGCTCGATCGCCGACGGGTGGTTGTGCGTCTCCACCTTGAACGTCACCGCGTCCGTCTCGTCGAACGCGATCACGCCCGCGTTGTCCTCGAACACGCTGATGCACCAGTCGACCTCCTCAGCCATCAGCTTCTTCGTCGCCGCGGCGATCGTCGACTTGAGCAGATTATCAATCTCGACAGTCCCGTCTTCGTTGACCACGTGGCCCGGTCGATCGCTATCGATCTCGCTGACGCGGAAACCGCTGCCCGGATCGACCTCCTGCGAATAACGGATCCGGCTCTTGAGCGTCTTGTGCACGCAGTGCTCGCTCCACGTCTGCGCCAGCGTCTCCAGCTCCACGTCCGTGGGCTCGCGCTCCGCCTCGCGGTAGTAATCACGGATGCACCGCATCTCTTCCAACGACAAAAACAGGTGCGCCTCGCGCGACATCCGTACGAGCGCGTCGTCGTCCAAATCGCGGATCGGGATGTGCGTCAGGTTCAATTCATACCGCGTGCCCTTCACGAACGCGTCGGGACAATACGCCTCGTACTCGACCTTCTGAATGACGTCGTTGGCCAGCATCGCTCGCGCGATCGCCTCCGCTTCCCCGCGCCCCGCGCCGATCAGATCGTAACGAAAACCCGTCCGCACCTCGCAGTAGGCCGCCGCGTCGCCCAGCATCTCGACGATCGCGTCCTTCGTGCTCATCGCCACCGGGTCCATCACGCCCGGCAGGTAGTGCACCTCCACCCCCACGCCGTCGCTCGGCCCATCCGTCGCGCCCAGCACGTATCGCTGGTTCACCGGGTCGGCCAACAGCTCCGCCGCCACACGCTCGATCGCGCTGTCGTCCAGTGTCATCTCGATCAGATAGACGCGAGCCGATCGCACCTCGCGCAAGGATTGCGCCAGGTGGAACTCCTGGGCTTCGTGAAGCGTGTTGCGGCCCACCGGATCGTCCGACACATCGGCCGGGTGAACTTCGATGCGGTACACGCGCGTGATTGACGGTAATTCAGTCTCAATCGAGGTCATAAGCCGATTGTAGCCCCACCGCGAATCGACACAACGCCCCGATTTCACCCCGTTTCGCCCCGATCATTCGCCCAGCACCACCCCGTGTTCCGACAGGTAACCGCGCATCTGACCCACCGGATCGACCCGATCATGGACGAGCTCTGCCCGCCAGCCCAGCCGCCGCGCCGCGTCGATGTTCGCTTCCAGGTCGTCGAAGAACAAAATCGCCCCGCCGGCGAAACCGGTCTGGGACTCAACATGAGCGTATATCTCGTCCTCCGGCTTACGGGCGCCGATCAGGTGCGAAGCAAAGCCGTGCTGCAGCTTTGTCAAAGGCTCAAAACCCTCCCGGGTCTGCTCGATCATGATCTCCCAGTGCCGCGCATTGGTATTCGACAAACACGCCGTGGCCATCCCGCCGGCGTGCAGCGCGTCCAGCAGCTCCTCCACGCCCTCGAAGCAATGCCGCGTCCACCCCTCGAACACCACGCGCACGTGATCCGGGCTGAGGTCTTCGTGCAACCCACAGATCCGATCGGAAAACGACTCGATATCGATGTGCCCCCGCTCCAGCCGATCCACCTGCTCGCGGATCACCTCCAGCACACCCGGCGCCTCGGTGTCTACCACCGGATCGTACCCCGCCAGCACAGAAGCTTCGGCCCAAGTGTCGCAGATGCGCACCAGCACCCGACCCAAATCGAAACACACCAACTGGACCGGCTCACCACCCATCATCACTCAATCGGCAGCACGGGCCGGGGCTCGTCCCACGACTTCGACGGCGCATCGATGTCCGCACGCTCGAGCCGAACCGCGCGATTGGTCACCTCGCCGTAGTCGCTGAACGCGATCGTCGGCAGCGGCACACCAAAGTCCAGCATCAACTGACGGAACTCGCCGGGCGGCTGATACTCCACCGTCCCGCTGGCCTGGTAGGAAGAATCGAAATCGGACGTCTCCACCGCCGCGCCCAGTTCGATCTGCACCGAGCCGTTGGCGGGGATGGTGGCGTTCGCCGGGGCCGTGCCGCGGAACACGTCTCCGCCGAGCGCCACGCGGTACGACGCCAGCTTCAGCGGCATCGGGTCGTCGTTGGGATTGCTCAGCGTCACGATCACCACCGCCGACGCGCTGGTCGGCGAGACCTCGCGCAACACCACGTCATCGATCTCGGCGCTGGGTGTCGCGTAGAAATCGAACTCGGGGATCGGCACGATCGAGCCCGACTCGCAACCGGTGTTACCACCGACCAGCGCCACGCCCATCACCCCGAACACGATCAGTCGCATCGTCCGTTTCATCGCTGCCATGATAAACCCCGCCCGCCCCGCTGGCCAACACGCACATCGCGCGGTTGCATCGTTTCCTAACCGACAACCCACCGGTCGCGTGGTATGCTGTCGGCCATGTTCGAGACCGACAAACCCATCATCGGCATGCTTCACCTGTCCCCCCTGCCCGGCTCGCCCGGCTACGGCGGCGCCCTCTCGACCGTCATCGACGACGTCCTGGCCGACCTCGAAGGCCTCATCGCCGGCGGCGTGCACGGCATCATGATCGAGAACTTCGGCGACATCCCCTTCTACCCCGACCGCGTCCCCGCCGTCACCGTCAGCCACATGACCGCCATCGCCGCGCGCATCCGCCGCGCCACCGACCTGCCCCTGGGCATCAACTGCCTGCGCAACGACGGCCGCAGCGCCCTGGCCATCGCCCACGCCGCCGACGCCCAGTTCATCCGCGTCAACGTCCTCGTCGGCGCACGCGTCACCGACCAGGGCGTCCTCCAGGGCATCGCACACGAGCTGCTCCGCGATCGCGCCAACGCCGCCTGCCAGCACATCCGCATCTGGGCCGACGTCAACGTCAAGCACTCCGCCCCCCTGGCCGAGGCGGCCCTCGATCAGCTCGTCTACGATCTGACCGAGCGCGGCCGCGCCGATGCGCTCATCGTCACCGGCTCGGGCACCGGCAGGCAGGCCGAGGTCGATGAACTGAAAACCATCCGCACCGCCGCCGAGCACACCCCCGTCTTCGTCGGCTCCGGCGTCACCGCCGAGAACCTGCCGGCCTACCGCGACCACGCCGACGGCTTCATCGTCGGCACCAGCATCAAACTCCACGGCGAAACCCACAACCCCGTCGACTCCGACCGCGTCAAGGCCATCGTCGCCGCCCTGGCATAACCACCCCCGGAAACTCAGCCGTATTTCAGGGATAAGTCGCCAGCGACCCACTCAATCACCACGCCAGTAGCGCGGGCTGAACAGCACGATGATCGCAAACAGCTCCAGTCGACCGATCGCCATCAGCAGACTCATCAACAGCTTGCTCGCGTCGGTAAACCACGCGTAATTCTCCGTCGCCCCCACCAGCCCCAGGCCCGGGCCGATGTTGAACAGACACGCGATCGACGCCGTACCCGTCGTGCGGAACGTCGCCCCGCTGTCACCGAACGACTCGAAGACCTGCAGCGCCACGCCCCCCGCCGCCATGATCAGGACCATCGACAGGATGTAGCCGATCGTGCCGAGACGCAGGTCCGCGTCGACCGGCGCCGTGCCCACCTTCATCGACCGCACCACGTTCGGGCGGAACGCCTTTTCCACTTCGGCCGCCAGGACCTTGAACATCATCCAGATGCGCATCACCTTGAGCCCGCCGCCCGTCGAGCCCGCCGACCCGCCGATGAACATCAGGCAGATCAACACCGCCTGCGCGATGAACGGCCAGCGATCGAAGTCCGCCGTGCCGAAGCCCGTCGTCGTCTGGATCGACACCACCTGGAACACACCGTAGCGCACCGCCTCGCCCGCCGTGCCCGTCAGCTGCTCACCGGCCGTCGTCGTGATCGGGCGATTGTAGATCGCCACCGTCACCAGCAGCGCCGCCACCGCCATGATCCCCAGGTAAACGCGCAGCTCCGTGTCGGCCAGCGCCTTCTTCCACCGACCCCGAATCAGCATGTAGTACAGACCGAAGTTGATCCCCGCCAGCAGCATGAACACCACCACGATCCACTCCGCCGCCGCGCTGTTCGCCCCCGCCATCGACGCGTTGTGGGTGCTGAACCCGCCCGTCGCCAGCGTCGCAAACGTGTGACAGAAGCTGTTGAACCAGTCCATCCCGCTGATGCGCAGCGCCACGATCTCCGCCGCCGTCAGCCCCAGATAGATCAGCCACAGCACGCGCGCCGTCTCGCGGATGTTCGGCGTCACGCCCTCCGCACGCGGACCCGGCGCCTCGACCTTGTACAAACGCTTGCCGCCCGCGCCCAGCGAGGGCAGCACCGCCACGAACAACACCACGATGCCCAACCCGCCCAGCCAGTGCGTCAACGACCGCCACAGCAGCAGCGATCGCGGCAACACCACGCCCGGCTCGTTCGGATCGGCGATGTTCTCCAGAATCGTCGCCCCCGTCGTCGTCAGACCGCTCATCGCCTCGAAGTACGCGTTGACCGGCGAATAGAACGCGTGACGCACGCCGGTCTGCAGCTCCACGATGAAAGCCCAGGCGTAAAACGGCAGCCCGCTCAGCGCCGCGCCGACAATCCAGCTCAGCGCCACAAGCAACAACGCCTCGCGCCGACCCATCTGCCCCGACGCACCCGCGACGCGCACCGTCACAAACCCCGCGACCGCGCCGATCAACGCCGCGAAACCCAACGCCTCGGCCGCGTACTTCTCCTTGCCGTCGCCCAGCCCCAGCATCAACGCCGACCACACCGCGATCAACGCCAACAACACGCTGAGCACGAGGAGCAACGATCCCATCTGTCGAAATACGAATCGGAAGTTCATGCGCGATCAAAAACCCGGCGATCAATCCACGCCGAGCACCTTCTTCAGCTTGCTCTCTTCGCCGCTGCGACCGATCACCAGCACCGTGTCCCCCACGCCGATCGCGTCGTCCGCACGCGGCACCTTCACGCCGTCCGCGTTCTGGATCGCCGCGATCACCCACTCCGGCGACAGCCTGATCTCACGCAACGCCTTACCCACCACCGGTGAACGCGTGCCCATCTTCACCTGGTACACGTCCACGCTTCCCGCCGCCAGCGTCGCCAGCTGGTGCAGCCGACGATCCAACAGGATGTTCTCGATCTCCTTTACCGCCATCGTCCGCGGCGCGAACGGGTAGTCGATCCCCACGTGTTTCATGAGGTGCAGGTAGTTCGGCCGCTGCACCGTGCACGCCACACGCTTGACGCCCAGCGACTTCGCCCACGCACACGAAAGAATGTTGTGCTCGTCGTCCTCCGTCCGCAGCGCCACGAACACGTCCGCCTCAGCCAGGTGCTCGTCGGCGAACACCGTCGGATCGGTCGGGTCGGCGTTGATCACCGTGGCCCACTCCAGTTTCTCCGCCAATTCCTCGGCTCGCTCGCGATTGATCTCAAACAAGCGGATCGCGAAGTTGTGATCCTTCAGCGCCCGGCACAGCCACACCGCCATCGTCGAGCCGCCCATGATCGCCACCGAGCGCCGGCTCTTATTCTCCTTGCGGAACAGCTTGCGTGCCTTGCTGAACACGTCGGCGTTGCCCACCAGCACGATCGTGTCGCCGGCGTGGATCTCCGTCCGCGCCTCCGGCACACGCGACACCCCCTCGCGCGTCAGCGCCGCCACGCGCGTGCCCGACGGCATTCCCAACGCCCCCAGGTCGCTGAGCGTCCTGCCCCCGGCCGGCACACCCGTGCCCACCGTCATCTCCTGCATCTGTACCCGCCCGCGTGCGAAGTTCTCGATCGCCAGCGCACCGGGGTTGCGCAGCGTCGCGGCGATCGTGATCGCCGTCAGGTGCTCGGGGCTGATGAAGTGATCGATCCCCAGCAGCGAGCCGTAGTCCATGTCGAGATTCGTGAAGTACGCCGAGTGACGCACGCGCGCGATCGTCTGATCCACGCCCAGCCCCTTGGCCACCGACGCCGACAACAGGTTGATCTCATCCGACTCCGTCGCCGCGAACAACAGGTCCGCCTTCGCCGCCCCGCCCGACAGCAGCACCTCCCCGTACACGCAGTTGCCCTCCAGCGTGCGGACGTCCATCGTCTCTTCGATCAGCGCGAGCCGGTCCGCGTTCAGGTCGATCATCGTGATGGCGTGACCGGCCGACGCCAGCACCTCGGCCGTGTGCGATCCCACCGTCCCGGCGCCGCAGATGATGATATTCATAGCGTCAGTGCTCTAAACCAATGATATAACACGCCCACCATTGTGGCCGATGCCCCCCTATTCGGCAAAAAACATCCCCGAACGGCAATCATCACGACGCTTTTCTCTACCCCACCCAACTTTTCAACGATACGCTGAAGACGTGACCACCACGCAACGCATCCGACACCGCTGGCTCATCCTCGTGCCCAACACGCTATCGGCGCTGCGGCTCGTCACCGCTCTGGCACTCCCCACGCTCCCCGCCGACTGGCGCCTCTACGCCGTCTTCCTCGCCGCCATGACCGACATGCTCGACGGCCTGGCCGCACGACGCTTCGGCGCGACCAGTTGGCAAGGCGGCCTGCTCGACGCCGTCGCCGACAAGCTCTTCATGCTCGCCGCCGTCGTCACCCTCATCCGCCACGACTACCTGCCCGCCGCCGCCGCCATCGCCCTGCTCACACGCGACATCGCCATCGCGCTCATGGCGCTCTACGGCTCGATCCGACAACGCTGGGCCGACTTCAAACGCGTCCCCGCACGCTGGCCCGGCAAGGTCACCACCGCCCTGCTCTTCCTCACGTTCGCGCTGCAGTTCAGCCACCGCGTGCCCGACCGCTGGCTGGACGCCGTCGCCATCGGCACGATCTTCGCCAGCACCGTCGCCGCCATCGACTACGCCACAGTCTTCTTCCGCGCCATCCAGTCACCCCCCGCATCCAAATAACAATCCAAGAAAAAACCCCGGCGGCGATAGCCGGGGCTCGAGCACTCAAGAATCGTTTACATCAACGGCGACGACGCACCAGCGCCACGCCACCCAGCGCCAGCAACACAAGGCTCGCAGGCTCGGGGATGGTCGTCGCACCGCTGATCAGCAACGCGAAGTCCTGCGGCCCGAAACTCAAGCCGCCCGTCATGCCCACGTGCACACTGAAAGGCGTGCCCTCCGCCAAGACCGAAAGCGGGCCGGGACCAAGCGTCGTCAGGTCCGCAAGCACCTGCTCGACCACGTCCACGTGGTTGGCCTGGTTCTGTACCGCGGCGTTGCCGGGGTTGTTGATGTCCAGCGTCCACGGGTAGAAGACCTGACCGCCGACCTCGATCCACAAATCCAGGTCGTGAACCAGCACCGCCGTGCGGTTGTCCAGGCCGAACTTGCTCGAGCCGGCCGGATCGGTCCACGCCAGCGTCGCCTTGACCGTGTCACCGGTGGCGAAGAAGTTGTGCACGATCTCCTGTGCCGGGTTGCTGATCGTCTGCTCGAAAAGCCAGTTCTCGCGCGTCTCATCGGTGCCGGTGAACGCGTCGGTGATGAAGTCCGCCGCGGCGCGACCGTCGACCAGCCCGTATCCCGTCGCGTAGTCAGGCCCGACACGACCGCCGCTGGATGCGTTCGTCACGTCCGTCGCGGTGTGGATGATGTAACCCTTCTGCGTCGAGGCGTTGACCAGATCGGGCGTCACGTCCAACGTAGCCACGTCACCCTCGCCGCCTTCGCTCAGACCGCCACCGCCCGTGCCCGAAGCCACGCGCCCCTGAAGCCCGCGCACGTTGCGATAGTGCTGCAGCAGCAGCGCCGCCGTGCCCGTGGCGTTCGGAGCCGACATGCTCGTACCGCTCAGCGTGGAGTAAGCCGTATCGCTGCCACTGCCCGAAGACCGCAGCGCCACACCGTTGGCCACGACGTCCACACCGAGGCGTCCGTCGTCCGCACCACCGTAACTGCTGAACGAAGCCGTGTTGATGGTCCCGCCGTTGTGCGGATCAACCGTGTGATCGCTGATCGCACCGACGACAAGCGTGTTCTTCGCCGTCTGTCCGCCGGCCGGGAGGATGTCGTAGGCGCCATCCGACGGAGGCGGCGCGTGACCGGTCGCGTTGCTCACGACATACAGGCCGCCGCCGAGACTCTCGTGGAAGTTCGCCGGCGCCGAGCTGAAGAACGCCGCGAAACGGGCGTTCTGGCCGCCGGAGATGTTGTCGCCGCGGTCGTTGCCCGCCGACCAGACGCTCAGGATGTGCGGGTTGTCGTAGATCACGTCGTCAACGAGACGCGCACCCGAGGAGTACCGACCGAAATCGGAGTCTTCCTGCGTGCTCTGGGAGTAATTGCCGTACCAGCGTGAGACGTTGCCGGAGTTCGGCGTAGAGATCGTTCCGCCCCAGCCGGCGACGGTGCCGTAGGAGTGGTTGGAGATGTCGTACTCCAACGCGTCAGCCCGCATCTCGTTTTCATCATTGAAAAAGCTGCGGCTGCGGATCTGCACGTTCGATGCCATGCCTCGCGCGCTGGCGCTGTCACCCTCGGCACCGATCGTGCCCGCCACGTGTGTCGCGTGATTGCTCAGACCCACGTTATCCAACACCGTCACCCGGCTCGGATTGCCACCGGAGTTGAACTCCTGGTGTGTCGCTCGCACGTCGCCGCCGTCCCACACGCCCACGGTCACACCCAGGCCCGTCAGGTTGTAACCGCCCGCGCCGCCCGGACGAAGCTCGTTGGCGTTGGTCGTGTCTGCCGCGTTGGCGTTGTGCAGCTCGATCTCCTGCCACTCACCGGTGTCCGGATCAACAAATCCGGTCGGTTCCTGTGCCAGACCCGCAGAAGTCAAAGACAGAATAATCACCCCACAGAAAACTGATTTGAACGACATCGGTGCGCCTCACTTCGAGAGTTCGGATTAACCGGCCGCCGCGCGGCTCGGTTCCCTCTCTCTCAAAGCAGGCCCAAACGAACGGCGTCGTAAGCCCGCAACACCCTCAAACTCTCTTGTGAAAACCATACCGTGAGTCGGGTTGTACAACCCTCACCCATGTCCGATGCGATCGATCATCCCGTTCAGCACCAAGCAGAACCTCCGCTGCCCGATGGCCACTCGCTCTTCTCTTCTTTGGGGACGGCCCTGCACGCGGGATGCGCGCCGACCGTGTTAGGAACACACAGTCCTATAGACCGCACGACAGGGTATTCTTACCCACTATGATCACAAAAACCAGCTTTTTCCCCCAGATATCTCGAAAATGCGCAATAATGTCGATTTCTGGCCACAAAACAACACATTCAGCCTTATCCCGCCGCCTTGATCTCAGGCTCCCCCACTTCAATCGACTCGCTCCATGGCAACTCGATCAAGAAAGTTGCACCGCTCGAGGATGACTCCACCTGGATCGATCCATCGGCCCGTTCGACAAGGTCACGACAAACCGCCAGTCCCAATCCCGTCCCACTGCCATCCGCCTCACCGTCCGGTCCCTGCGTCACGAACGCCTTGAAGATGTGCGGCAACAACTCCGGCGGAACGCCCGGCCCCGTGTCCGACACCGTCACGCTGACCCGATCCGCTTCAATCATCTGCGACCGAATCGTCAACACACCGCCCCGCCCACGCATCGCTTTGCGCGCGTTGAGCACAAGATTTAAAAGCACCTGTTGCAAACCGACCGGCGACATCCCCACACACAAATCCTCAGGGATTTCCTGCACCAAACGTATGCCGTCCTTCTTCGGGTCGCGCGCCTGACAACGGAACACCTCTTCGACCACGCGCGCCACGTTCGCCTGCGTGCCGGTGTCCGACTCGCGCGCAAACCCCAACATAGATGATGAAATCTCCGCCGCCTTCTCCGCCCCACTGAGCGCACGCTGCAGCGCCTTGGTCATGAGCGCCGTGTCCGATTCCCCAGCCTTCAGCGCCAGCTGGCAGTAGCTGATCACCGGCGTCAGGATGTTGTTGAACTCGTGGGCGATGATCGACGCCATCGTGCCCAGCGTCGCCAGCCGATGGCTGCGCGTCAGACCCGATTGCAAACGGTTCATCTCCCCTTCCAACCGCTCCAGGTCGTCCAGCAGGCGTTCAGCCTCTTCCAGACGCTCCGTCGCCTCGTGCCCTTGATCCACCATCGCAGCTCACCTTATCGCGATCACGTTTAACCAGCTCGGACCCGTTTACATGCAACAGACCCACCGACCCAATCCGTATCGCTGTTTATCGACGTTTCATCCCGGCCCGCTCCACAGCACCGCTGCAAACCCTGGCCAATCTCACAGCACAAATCCACGAAGATATATCTTGCTTTGATGCAGCAAGATGCGGCATATGCGTAATAATAGTTATCGGACTTTAACTCTTGCCGAGCAAGGTCTTCCGTGGCATCTACCGCACCGACTGTCATGTTCCACGTGAAACACGCCCTGCCGAATGGTCGACCGACTTACCGAGGAGGGACTGGAGAACCCGACGTTTCACGTGGAACACTTGTGCGCTGATGGGCTGACTCGTACACTCTATTGACCACCCACTTCGCAAGGAGGCGACCATGTCCAAGAGCAAAAAGCCACGCCTCGGCCGAGGCCTCAGCAGCCTGATCTCCGTCGATGCCGATCCCGTTTCCGTTCAGCCCCCCGCCGAATCCCCCCAATCACAGCCAAATCAAAACCTGTCTACCGCACCCGCTGGCGTCTCGGATGCCCCCGTTGGCGATCAACTCGTCTATCTCGCCATCGACCAGCTCGCCGCCAATCCCCATCAGCCCCGCGATCACTTCGACCCGGCGGCACTCGATTCCCTCGCACAATCCATCCGACAAGACGGCCTGATGCAGCCGGTCGTTGTCAGGCCCACAGCCAAGTCCAACACGTACGAGATCGTCGCTGGCGAGCGCCGCTGGCGAGCCGCCCAGATCGCCGAGCTCTCCAACATCCCCGCGATCATCCGTGAACTCACCGATCAGCAGATGGCCGAGTGGGCCCTGATCGAGAACCTCCAGCGAGAGGACCTCGACGCCATCGAACGCGCCCAGGCCTTCCGCAGCCTCATCGAGCAGTTCAATCTCGCCCACGACCAAGTCGCCGATCGCGTCGGCGTTGAGAGACCAACAATATCTAACTATTTGAGATTGTTAGATTTATCTGATTTTATCCAGCAGGCCATCCGCACCAAGCAGCTCGCCGCAGGCCACGGCAGGGCACTGCTGGGACTATCGGACCTTGAAGCCCGCGAAGCCCTCGCCCAAAAAGCGATCGCCAACAGCTGGTCGGTGCGAGCCGTGGAACAGGCCGTTCGCAAGCTCAGCGCCACCACCTCACCCACCGCGCGCAAGCCCAACCGCAACGCGCACTTGGCCGACCTCGAACGCCAGGTCGCCGACCAACTCAAGACCAAGGTCCACATCAAGGCCGGTCGAAAGAAGGGCGCCGGCACGCTCGCCATCGAGTTCTACAGCCTCGATCAGTTCGACGAGCTGCTCACAAAGCTCGGCGTCACAATCGGTTAAATCCCTTCGGTAATTGCTGCGCACCTAAAACCGATAGGGCGGTGGCGCAACGCTTGCGCCTAGCTCCTACACTATCAATCAACAGGAGCCGCCCATGCCCAGTAAACTCAACGACGACGCGATCACCAGGCATCTGGCCGACCTGCCCGGCTGGTCGCTGGAACAAGGCAAGCTGCGCCTCGAACACCGCTTCGCCGACTTCTCCGCCGCGTTCGCGTTCATGACGCGCGTCGCACTCATAGCCGAGTCGATGAACCATCATCCCGAATGGTTCAACGTCTGGGCGACCGTCCGCATCGACCTGTCCACGCACGACGCCGGCGGCATCACCGAACTCGACATCGAGCTGGCTCAAAAGATCAATCAGCTACTCAACGATTCCCCCGCATCCGCCTAGAACACTCAGCGAATCCCCAGCTGGATCTCCACGATGTTCTCCGGCGAATCGTATCCCACCCAGTACTTGTAGACCTCGCGGCTCTGCTCCACCGCCACCAGCTCCTCGGACTGCAGCGCGTTCATCGCCACCGGGTACGCCTCACCGAGATGCATCATCGGCCCGCGAAAATCAAAGCTCGCGCATCGAAACGCCTCGAACTCCAGCATCCCCACGCGATCGTTGCCCTCGAACTTGGTACCCGGCGCCACGGGAAACACCACCTGCATCGTGAATAGATCGTTCTCCCCCGTCCCCGCACCGGTATAGACAAACACCGGTGGGGCGGTGATCTCGATCCCGCACTCCTCGGTCACACGCATCAGCGAGATCGACGCTTCCTCGGCAAACGCGGGGATCTTCGGCACCGTCAAACGCGCTTCCTCGACCAGGGCCGAGAACGCGGGAACCGTTTGGGTCGTCATCGCCGATAGCTGCCAGGCATCGTTCATCGCGGCAGTATAACACGCGGCAATCTCACTCACCCATCACCGTCACCACGACGGTTCGGCTCCGCCGCTTGACGTCGCACTCCAGGTGAAACACCTGCTGCCACGTGCCGAGATTAGGCAGGCCGTCGGTGATCGGCAGCGTCAACGATTGGCCCAGCCACGTCGCCTGCAGGTGCGAGTGGCCGTTGCCGTCGTGCCACGCCAGTTCGTGACCGTACGAGCGGGAAGGGGGGATGATCCTGTCGAGCAGGACGGGCAGATCGCCGACCAGCCCGTCTTCGTACTCGATACACCCGATCGACCCGGTCGAGCCCACGTTGGAGATGTTGACCGTACCGGTGGAGATACCCGAGTCGCGCACGATCGAACGCACGCGCTCGGTCAGGTCGTGCATCTGTCCGTGACGTTCGGTGCTGATTTCAATCGCGTCCTGATGAACCATGCGGCCATCATAACCCGATCACCGGTCAGAAAGCTGCGCCCACAGATTTGCACAGGAACCGCATCAGCGGCGTCGCCTTGCTATACGCGCCCGCCACCTGTTTGATCAGGCCCGGCTTGGTCAGGTCGCCGACCTTGAGATTCGCGACCCCGATGAAATCCGTCCGCTTAAGGTCTTCGATCAATGGGTGATCCATCGGGTACCCCTTTGGCGCACGCTTGAGCGAGTCGCCCTCCAGCTTCCACACCTTCGCCTGAGCCTTATCGTCCCGCACCCTCACCCACTCGGCCGGCTTCTCGTCGATCCGCTTGCGGATCCCCGCCAACGCCTCCGAACACGGCCGCCACAGCCCCACGCCGAGAAAACACCGCGTGTTATCGATGTGCAGGTAGTACCCGGGCGCGTGCACATCCTTGGCCCGCTCGTGGCGGAAGTGGACCCCAACGTTCGTCTTGTACGGCGTCTTGTCCTTGCTGAAGCGCGTGTCTTTGTAGATTCGCATCAGCGAGCCGCCCACCTTCGTGGGGATCGCCATAAAACGCGGCGAGATGCCCTCGATCAGCGGCTCCATCGCGGTGATGAACGCCAGCGCCGGCGCGACCACGTCGTTTTCGTAACGCTGCTTGTGTTCGGCAAACCACTCGCGGTTGTTGTTCGCCTCGAGCTCCTTAAGGAACTTGCGCGTGGCGGTCGGGAAACCCTGGAACGATGCGGCGGTCTTGGCAGGCATGGCGGCTCCGAAAGAATGAAGCGTGACAGGCAAGTGAGCAGGGGGGTAAAGCGTATTCCAAAAAAATCGCCCGCCCGGCGCGTGGCCGAGCGGGCATTTCCGTTGGGGTAGCTGCACGTTCACAGCTCCGTCAAGCTGCTAGCTGTGCAGCTCCTTGATACAGTCAGACACTGGATCACCTCCTTTCAAAAGGGGTAACCCCGACCGTCGCCCGGCCCCGGCTTCGGGCCCAACACCCGAATCGAACCGGCCCAGGCCGCCGAGTTCCTTTATGCCCCGGGCCGTCACCCGAGACACCACACACAACGCGTCCCACGCGTCACGCGGCCAGGACCCGCTTTCAAAATGCGGACGGGTTTTGCCCGTCGCCATCCCGTGCGCTTTCCGGACCTGAAAATTATCGACCACATACCTGCCAAGTCAAAGAAATTTCCCCTATCATTTTGCCTGTCGGACCACCCATTCAGACAGAAAGGACCGCACCATGTCCATCCGAATCCTGACCCTCTTTGTCTTGGTCATCGCCCTGCCTCTGGCCGTCGGCTGCAGCGACGAGACGCCCGAACCAACCGACACTCCCCCCGCGCCCGCCGAGCAAGCCACACCCTCGATCATCAACGCGACCTGGGCTTACAACGTCGACGGCATGCACTGTGAGCACTGTGAACAGTCCGTCGAGAAGCTCATCGCCGAACTGCCCGGCGTAAACGAGGTCTCCGCCTCCTTTACCGAAAAAACCGTGGTCATCTCCGGCGATGACGCGAAGATGTCGCGCGACAAGATCGCCGACGCGCTCGGCAGCTTCCCCGGCTACACCGTCGAGCCCGCGGACTCCGCCTCGTAACGCCGCATCGTGTCGTAGTAACCCTGATGACGGCGCACGTGATCGTCCCATAAGAACCGCGTCACACACACACCCACGATCCCGCCCACCCACACGTCGCTGGGGAAGTGCGCCTCGTCCATCACGCGCGTCATCGAACACGCGATCGCCAGCAGCATCCACATCCAACGCCCGCTCTTCAGGATCAGGCACAGCATCGCCATGCCCGCAAACGCCACCGCCGCGTGACTCGACGGCATGCCGATCCCGCCGGGATCGCCCGGCTCAATCAGCCACGATCGAAACGCGTACTCCCCGTGCGTCAGCCGCGGCCGCTCACGACGACAAAGCAGCTTGAACCCCTCAGCCAACAGCCCGCTCGTCGCCGTCGTGTTGCTCAGCAGAAAGAAACGACTCACCGCCATGCGTTTACCGATGATCCGCCGGCGTCGCCAGCCGTACATCGCAAAGCCCAAACCGATGATGACCCACGTGGGATAAAACCCCGCCGCGCGCAGCATCCCCGTCAAGTCGCGACCGATCGGGTCCATCTGGTGGAACAACCGGTAGGCTTCGCGGTCGACCCACATCAACCCGAACACGCCGGCGAACAACAGCACGACCGCCGGCAACACCCGCCGCCAACGAAATCGCATATCCAGGTTCAACCATCGCCAGAACACGGCGCCCTGCCCCTGTGCAAACACCGGCTGATCAGCCCAAGACCCGACCGAGGCGCACACGCGCCGCGTTGGTGTATTATGGCGATCACCGTTGGCGATTCAAAACACTCCCCCGGACCTCAACCCATGCGTATCGCCCTGGCACAGATCAATCCCACCATCGGTGACATCGCCGCCAACACCGACACCATCATCGACGCCATCGCCCGCGCCCGCGAAGCGGCCGCCGACCTGGTCGTCTTCCCCGAGATGGCCATCATCGGCTATCCCCCCAAGGACCTGCTACTCAAGCCCGCCGCCATCGAACGCTGCCAATCCGCACTCAACCAAATCGCCCGCGCCTCCACCGACATCACCGCCATCGTCGGCCTGCCCATGCACAGCACCACCACCATCGGCCGCCCCCTCCACAACACCGCCGCCGTCTGCCGCGACGGCCGCGTCATCGACCGCCGCATCAAAAACCTCCTGCCCACCTACGACGTGTTCGACGAGCACCGCTACTTCGAGCCCGGCCGCACCACCGACGTCACCGACCTGGGCTCCCTCCGCGTCGGCATCTCCATCTGCGAAGACCTCTGGGCCGCCGGCGAACACTTCGACGCGCCGCTCTACCACGACAACCCCATCGACCAACTCGCCGAGTACGGCGCACAGCTGTTCATCAACTGCTCCGCCTCGCCGTTCATCACGGGCAAACACGAAAAACGTCTCGACATCATGCGCGACATGGCCGCCAGACACGGCATGCCCGTCGCCTTCGTCAACCAGGTCGGCGCCAACGACGAGCTGGTCTTCGACGGCAACAGCTGCGTCGTCGCGCCCGACGGCAACATCCTCGCACACGCCCGCAGCTTCGAATCCGACCTCGTCATCGCCCACCTCGATTCGCCCTCGCCACAATCCGACACCCACACACCCCACACCGGCACCGCCGCCGTCTACCACGCACTCGTGCTCGGCCTGAAAGACTACGCACGCAAGTGCGGCTTCAAGCAGGTCGTGCTCGGCCTGTCCGGCGGGATCGACTCGGCCGTCTGCGCCGCCATCGCCGCCGCCGCGGTAGGGGGGGCAAACGTCACCGGCATCGCCATGCCCTCGCGCTTCAGCTCCGACGGCTCGAAGTCCGACGCACAAGCCCTGGCCGACAACCTCGACTGCACCTACCACACCATCCCCATCGAACCCGCGCACGACGCGATGGAACAAACCCTCGCGCCCTACTTCGCCGACACCACGCCCGGCATCGCCGAGGAAAACATCCAGGCCCGCCTGCGCGGCCTCATCCTCATGTCCTTCTCCAACAAGTTCGGCTCGCTGCTGATCACCACCGGCAACAAGTCCGAGCTCGCCGTCGGCTACTGCACGCTCTACGGCGACATGGCCGGCGGCCTGGCCGTCCTCTCCGACGTGCCCAAGACGCTCGTCTACGACCTGGCGCGCTGGATCAACACACCCGACTGCCCCCTCTATCAACAGCTCGGCAAACCCCC
>JANQJT010000130.1 GCA_028281485.1 Phycisphaeraceae bacterium | reverse complement strand
AACGCCTCCTCGACCTGCTCCTGCCCGGCTCCGACTACACCGCCCCCGCCCCCACCGACCCCGACGCGCCCGGTTACGTCTCGCCCGAAGAATCACTCGAACGAAAAGAAAAGCTCCGCGACCGCATGCGCGAGCAGCTCCGCGAGGGCCTCCTCGACGACCGCGAAGTCGAGATCACCACGCACAACAAGGCCGTCCCCGTCGCCATGTTCTCCAACATGGGCCTCGACCAGATGGACCCGGACATGAGCCGCATGTTCGAGAACCTCATCCCCGACCAGTCCAGGACCCGCCGCGTCCGCATCGAAGACGCCCGCCGACTGCTCTTCGCCGAAGAGGTCGACAACCTCATCGACCGCGAAAAAATCACCACGCAGGCCATCGAACGCACCGAACAATCCGGCATCGTCTTCCTCGACGAGATCGACAAGATCTGCGCCGGCTCAGAAACCGGCGGCGGCAAGTCGCCCGACGTCTCACGACAGGGCGTCCAGCGCGACCTGCTGCCCATCGTCGAAGGCACCACCGTCACCACACGCCACGGCCTGGTCAGCACCGACCACATCCTCTTCATCGCCGCCGGCGCATTCCACGCCGCCTCACCCTCCGACCTCATGCCCGAACTGCAGGGCCGATTCCCCATCCGCGTCGAACTCACCGCACTCACACGCGACGACTTCGTCCGCATCCTCACCGAACCATCCAACGCCCTGACCACCCAGCAGCAGGCCCTGCTCGCCACCGAGGGCATCCAGGTCACCTTCGACGCCGACGCCATCGAAGCCATGGCCGACTACGCCGTCCAGGTCAACACCACGCGCGAGAACATCGGCGCACGCCGCCTGATGACCATCATCGAGCGTGTCTTCGAGGACATCGCCTTCGACGCCCCCGAGCGCGCCGCGGCAGGCGACAACAAGATCACCGTCACCGCCGACCTCGTCCGCGAACGCCTCGCCGACATCATCGCCGACGACGACCTGTCCAAGTTCGTCCTCTAACGCGGTTCCGTAAAGCCCACAGATAGCCATCCGTGGGTTTTGGACTTTTACCACATTCCCGTTTAGCGACGGCCCGAAGGGCCGCGTTTCCCCCGACCGATCTGTAAACTAAAAAACCCGCACCACGGGGGCACGGGTCTGTTGTTTATACTTTCGGGGCCCGCTTCCGGGGGCCGTGGGCGGCCACTTCCGGGGGGGGTCAGTTCTTCTGCGCGTCCTCGGCGATCATCTCGCTGGCCAGCTTGATCAGCGTCTCCAACCGGATCGGCTTGTGCAGGTACGCGTCCACGCCCAGCGTCTCGGCGTACGCCTGGTGACGCTTGCCCTCGTTGGCCGTCACCATGATCACGCGCGGCATCTTCGGCATCTGCTTGAACCGCTCCAGCACCAAAAAACCGCTCCGCTTCGGCAGCATCATGTCCAACACCACCAGGTCCGGGTTCTCCTGTTCACACTTGGCCACGGCGCTGTTGCCGTCCTTGCACGTGATCGTCTCAGCACCCTCAGCGCGGAGGGCCGCGTCGATCACCGCCAGCACGTCCGGATCGTCATCCACGATCAGAATGCGGGCATCGAGCAGTCGTTTCGGGTCTTCTTCACTCATCGTAGCCGGGCCTTTCGTCCAGCGATTGGGGGGCCTTCTATCATACGGCCCCCGACTCACCCTGTCATGCCGATCACTTCGGATCGGGGTTTTCAATCGGTTTTTCACACTCTCGCATCAGTTCGTCCGTCATCCAAGGCAGCGCCTCCAGCTTCCGCCGCAGCGCCTTGGGCATCTCACGACCCAGCACCTCGTGGCGCGGCCGACTCTTCCAACGCCGGTGAATCCACAGGTACTGCTCCGGCGCCAAACGCACCATCTCTTCGATCGCACGCGTGTACCGCGCCGTGATGTAGTACAGCGGGTCCGGCTGATCCACCCAGTCCTCCGGGTAGATCACGTCCGTCACGCCGATCTCATACTCGAACCGCCCGTTCAGCCGATGCGAATAACCACACACCACCGGCGCCTCGTAACGCATCGCCATCAGACCGATCGACTTGTACGCCGACGCCAGCCGGCCGAAGAACGGTACAAACAACCCGCGCGGCCCCGCGTTCTGATCACCGATAAACCCAAGCATCCCCTGGTTGGCCATCACACGCGGCATCACCTCCGCCGCGCCGAACTTGTCGATCAGCCGCATCCCCCGGCGACGCCGCACACCCGCCAGCCACTCGTTCACCAGCGGGTTGTCGATCGGCCGCGCGATCGCGTCCATGTCCATCCCCACCGTCGCCAGCCAGAAACCCGTGATCTCCCAGTTGCCCACGTGCCCCGTCACCAGCAGGCTCGGACGATCGCTCAGCATCACCCGGATCCCCGCCGTCAGGTTCGACAGCTTCACCCGGTAAGGCCAGCTCGTCTCGTTCATCAGACGCGTGGTGAACATGATCTCCACGCCCAGCTCCAGCAGGTGGTGCATCGAACGCTCGCACGTCTCAGCCACCTCCGCCTCGCTCATCTCCGGGAAGCAGCGCGCGATATTGGCACTACCGCGGACGCGGTGCCGCTTGTCCAGCCGATACATCAACGAACCGAAGAACCGCGCGCGGCGCAGGTTCGTATCCACGTCCGCCATGTGCATCCACATCGCGCCCGTGCGCAGCAGCAGATACTGCCACCAGTTCGTAAACGCAGACTGTTCTCTGGCCATGGGGCTCGTGCTTCCGTATCCGCCCGCGCTCGTCCGCGAGCCTAAAGACACGGGCGCGAGGCGAACACCTCACGCCCGTCTTATTATCACTTAAACACCTTCGACCGCTGCGCCGGTGATTACTTCACAAAACCCACCAGCGACAGGAAGCGGTTCTGCGACAGGATCGGCAGGTTCAGCTGCAACGCCTGTCCACGCAGCCGCGCGTATTCAAGAACACGCTGCTGCTGCAGGTTGTACAGGCGCCACTCGTTCTCCGTCGCGTCCAGACCCGGACGACGCGGCGCCTCGGGCTCGCGCCCCAGCACCAAGAAGTCCGTGTCCACCGGCATCGTCTCCGTGTCGATCACCTCCGCGCCCCACTGCTCGATCAGCGTCTCGATCTTCCGACGCTCCACCGCCGTCGCCCGACCGTCGCCGTTCAGATCAAACTCGCCGGCCACGAAGAAACGGAACACACGCGTCTTGTCGTACACCAGGTTCGAGACCAGGTCGCCCGACACGATCGTCTCGCCCTGGCCCTTACGCACCACGCGACACGTCGCCGTCTGCCCGTCCTCGCTGAACCGCACGACCTCGATCGTCGCCTTGCCGCGCGAGATCACGTTGCCCTGCAGGTCCTCGTCCACACGCACGCCCAGCTGCTCGTCGAACACCTCGAACATCTGACCGAGGATCAGCTTGTCGTCACGCCCGATGTCGATCACCAGCAGGTTGTCAGCCGGCGCCACACGAAGCACCTTGCCGTCGTGCTCCAGCGTGATGTCGGGCGAACCGATCTTCGGCAGCTTGCTCTCCAGCTCGCGGATGCGACCGTCACGCTGCGCGATCTCGCTGCGCAAACCCTGCAG
>JANQJT010000081.1 GCA_028281485.1 Phycisphaeraceae bacterium | reverse complement strand
ATGACCCGGCCCAGCGGCGCGAGCTTCGTCGGGCCGTCTTCGATGATCACGTCGTCCGACCATTGCAGGTGCAGCGGCAGCAGGAACCAGAACGAGTCGTTGATGAACGAGCGATCGGTGCGGATGTGTTCCTGGGGGGAGTCCTCGGTCAGCTCGTCGCGGTCGTAGGTCACGCGGGTCTCGTTGCCGTTCTTGTCGACGCTGCGCATCTTGACGCGATTCGTCTTGGGCGACCACTCCCAGTGTCGCTTGTCGGCAAACGTCCAGCGGATGGTCTCGACCTGATCCCACCGGTCAAAGCCGTAGGAGGTATAGATCTTGTCGACGATCTGCTCGTGGGTGAACGGGCCGTCTTCGTTTTGCGGTTGCGTGGCGGGGGCGGGGGCGGGGGCGGTTGTGGCCGGCTGCGTCGTGGGCGCTTGGGCGAGAGCGACGGTGACAAGCGATAGCGTGATCAGTAAGGTCATACAGATGGTTTTCATGGCGCGGCTCCCGTGCGCAGGTTTGTTGTGTCAGTCGCCCGCATTGACTCTGTCGAAGACCGACAGGTCCCACTGCTCGCGGTAGCGGACGATGATGTTGCCGTCTTCGAACTCGGCGGGCAGCCAGATGTAGCGTCCGTCGATCGGATTCTGGGGTGTCCACACGTCGAACATGGCGATGAACGCGCCGGGCTTGCCGTGGACGGGCAGGAGGAAGGTGGACTGTCCGCCGAAGGTTTTCTCGGGGCCCAGTCCGTTGGCGGGGTTGACGCCGCGGGCGGGATTGCCGGTGGATTTCCACGGGCCGAGGATGTTGTCGGCCACGGCGCTGCGTGCGGGGTTGGGGGCCCAGCCGGTCAGGCCGGACGTGATCATGTAGTACTTGCCGTTGTGCTTGCAGATGGCGGGGGCCTCGTTGGCGCCGCCGGGGAAGATGCGCACGTAGTGATCGGTGAACGACAGGTAGTCGTCGGAGAGCAGGGAGATGTGCAGCGTGCGGTTTTCTTCGGAGCTGGTGATGTGGTAGGCCTTGCCGTCGTCGTCGACGAAGAGGGTCATGTCGCGGGACATCTGTCCGCCCTCGAAGTCGCGACGCAGGTAGGAGCCGAGCGCGATGCTGCGTTCCCGGTCGGCAGCCCATGTGCCGTCGATGTCTTTGCTGGGTTTGGCGGCGTCGCCGGCGTTGACGGGCCAGACGCCCGCGTGCGGGCGCATCGATTCAATAAACGTGTACGGCCCGGTGACGTTGTCGGCCACGGCCACGCCGGTGCGCGCCGACGCGTAACCCTGCCCCTTGAGCTCGAGGTGGAACCACATGACGAACTTACCGGTGGTTTTGTTGTAGATCACCTTGGGGCGTTCGAGGATGCAGCCGCGTTGGATGTCGTGGCCTTGTTCGTCGACGACCTTGAGGGCGATGCCCTCGTTTTTCCAGTTGTACAGGTCGGTCGAGCTGTAGACGCCGACGCCGACCTGGGCGGAGTTGCCGGTGCGGCCGGCGATCTTGTGTTCACCGAACCAGTAGTACGTGCCTTCGTGGTAGAGCACGCCGCCGCCGTGGGCGTTGATGTGCACGCCTTTGTCGTCCGGCCAGACCTTGCCGGGTGTGAAGGATGTGGCGGGCTGGGCGTGTGTCGTGGCGCAGGCGGTCATGAGCGTAAGGATAGCGATTACGGGAAACATCGTTTGCATGGAGACACCCTTTCGTTGCCCTTAGGACGCCGCAGAATACGAGTCTTGCTCACGGATTTGTGTTGTTTTTGTGTGTGGGTGGGGACCGATCGAGGCCGGTCAGGTCGTAGCGCCACATCGGGCAGGGCTCGGCTTCGCTGGTGAGGATCAGCGAGCGGCCGTCTTGTGTGAAACAGATCGCTTCGACCTGGTAGGCGCCGGGCAGGGGGAGTTTTTGCGGGTCTTGGTTGAAGACTTCCAGCCACGTTTGCCCCTCGCGCCGTTCGTAGACGCGGATGAGGGAGTAGGTGAGGATGGCGACGCGTGAGCCGTCCGGGCTGATGTCCATGGCGGTGGCCAGGCTGTACGGCAGTCGGGTGATCGGTTCAAGCTCATGGATACGGTCGGTCTCGATGTCGTCCAGCGGCAGGGCGAACACGCGGCATTGCGTGCCGACCTGGCCGTAGTGCTTGCTGATGAAGACAAGGGATCGGGTGATCGGATCGAACGCGACGGATTCGCAGTCGTGCGGGCCGTCGGCGAAGCGGATGCGGATGGTTTTTGTCGTGCGCAGTTGGGGGGCAGTCTTGAGGGGGCGTTCGGGCACGAGGTAGAGCGGGACGGGATCGCGGTCGCGGCGGTTGTTGCCGACGTCGGCGACCAGCAGGTACGCCCTGCCGTCGAGTGTGAACGAGCACACGTCTTCCCAATCGCGTGCGTCGGCGCCTTCGACGACGAATCGGCCGAGGCTCTCGCCGCGCGCGTTGGTGGCGTACAACACGGGATCATCGCCGGAGTCGTTATGCATCCAGATGATATTGGGATCGAGTCGGCTGGCCGCGACGCCGCTGGACTCGTTGATGCGCAGGTCGTCCAGGTCGGCGATGTGGACGGGTTGCAGAGAGCCGCTGCCGCAACCGGTCAGCGGCGGGATGATGCAGAGCGCAACGATCGATATCCATTTGGTGAGTGGTCGCATCGGTGTCTTCCTCATCGCGGTGGTGTGTGTTACGCGTCAGTCGAACAGCGGTTCGGACTCGTCGATCGAGATGTCGGTCAGGCCGAGGTGTTGGACCGCTTTTTGCGTGAGCTGACGGCCGCGCCGTGTGCGGGCGAGGAAGCCGATCTGAAGCAGGTACGGCTCGACCATGTCTTCGAGCGTGCCGGCGTCCTCGCTGAGCGTCGCGGCGATGGCCTCCAGGCCCACCGGTCCGCCCCTGTACACCTTCCCGATCGCGCCGAGGTACAGGCGGTCGATCTCGTCGAGACCGAGTTCGTCGATGCCCTCCAGTTTCAGCGCCTCGGCGACCGTGTCGCGATCAAATCGGCCGTCCCGCCGCATGGCCGCGAAGTCGCGCACACGCCGGAGCAAGCGGTTGGCGACGCGCGGCGTGCCCCGGCTGCGCGCCGCGATCACACCCAACGGCTCGTCGCCCGGCGACTCGACACCCAGCAGGCCCGCGCTGCGGCGGAGGATCGCCAGCGTGTCGTCGTGTGTGTAGAAATCCAGGTGATGCGTGATGCCGAAGCGGCTGCGCATCGGCCCGCTCAGCAGACCCGCTCGCGTCGTCGCGCCGATCAGCGTGAACGGCTTGAGCGGCAGCGTGATCGTCTTGGCGTGCATGCCGGAGTCGACGACGAAGTCGATCTTGAAATCCTCCATCGCCGAGTAGACGTACTCTTCCACGGCGACGGGCATGCGGTGGATCTCGTCGATGAACAGCACGTCGTGGGCCTGGAGCTTGGTGAGCGTGCCGACCAGGTCGGCGCCCTTGGTGATGGCGGGGCCGGAGCTGACGGTGAGGCTGGAGCCCATCTCGTTGGCGATGACGTGGGCGAGGGTGGTCTTGCCCAGGCCGGGCGGGCCGTGCAGGAGGACGTGTTCCATGGCCTCGCCGCGCTGCTTGGCGGCACCCAGCGCGATGCGGAGTTTTTCGACGAGCTTGCTCTGGCCGATGTAGCCGGCCAGCGCCGTCGGTCGCAGCGACAGGGCGGACGACTCGTCGATCGGGTCCGTGGCGTCGGCGGAGATGATGCGCTGCTTGGCCATGGCCAGAGTGTACCACAACGCGTCGGGTGGCCGCGCGCGTCGTGCGTCAGCGGCGGCTCACAGCGACGCGGGTGATTCGAGATTGACCTCGGCGGCGATGATGTCGTCGTACGTCTCGCGGCGACGGATCAGGTGCGCCTCGGAACCGTTGACCAGCACCTCGGCGGGACGGGGCATGGCGTTGTAGTTGCTGGCCATGACCATGCCGTACGCGCCGGCGCCGAAGATCGCCATGAGGTCGCCGCGCGCCACCGGCGGAAGCGGGCGGTCCTTGGCGAAACGGTCGCCCGTCTCGCAGATCGGCCCGACGATGTCGGCCGGCTCGAGGCCCTCGTTGGGCATCGCCTCCAGGCGCGCCGCCGGCTCGTGCGCGGGCGCGACGTTGGTCGGCCAGATGAAATGGAACGACTCGTACATCGCCGGGCGGATCAGGTGATTCATGCCCGTGTCGAGGATGACAAACTTCTTGGCGCCGCCGGTCTTGATGTACTGGACGCGCGACAGCAGCACGCCGGCGTTGGCGGCGATCGTGCGGCCGGGCTCCAGAATGATCTTGCCGCCGGCCTCAACGAACGGCCTGAGCATCGGCACGATCTGCTCGGCGTACGTGGCGTACGACGGGCTCTGGTCGGTGGTGTAATCGGCGCCAAATCCGCCGCCGATGTCGATCGTGTTCACCTCGTAGCCCATGCCGCGCAGCTCGTCGATCAGCGTCAGCGCCTTTTCGATCGCGTCGGCGTAGGGATCGACGGAGTAGACCGGTGAGCCGATGTGCAGGTGGATGGCGTTCAGCTTGAGGTGCGCGTCGCGGCCGTAGCGCTCGAAGAAACGCTTGGCGCGTTCGATGTCCACGCCGAACTTCGACTCCTTCTTGCCCGTGGTGGTCTTGGCGTGGGTGCGGGGGTCGACGTCGGGGTTGATGCGCAGGGCGGCGTTGGCCGTGGCCTGCATCTTGTGGGCGATGTGGGCGATGTTCTCGAACTCGGCCTCGGACTCGATGTTGAACGTGCCCAGGCCCTGGCCCAGCGCGTACTTGATCTCGACGTCGGTCTTGCCCACGCCGGCGTACACGATCTTCGCGGGGTTCACCCCGGCCCGGATCGCGCGGAACAGCTCGCCGCCGGACACCACGTCCATCCCGCTGCCCCGGTCCGCCAGCACCTTCAACAGGTTCACGTTCCCGCAGCTCTTGATCGAGTAGCAGATCAACGGATTCAAGTCGGCAAACGCCGCGCTCAGCGCATCGTAGTGATGCTCCAGCGTCCGCTGGCTGTAGACGTACAGCGGCGTGCCGAACTCGACCGCCAGCGTGTCGAGATTGACATCCTCACAATAGAGCTGACCGTCGCGATAGGTGAACCTGTCCATGGCTGCTGCTCCGAAATCAAAGCGGGGCATTGTACGATCCGTGGTATTGTCCGTCACCGAACCATGCAATGAAAAACAAATCTTGACACGGCGGGTCATTCGGTGCAGAATACCCAAACAAACACCAAACTATTTAGGGAGCCCGCTATGTCCGAACAGATGTGTGGATGGATCAGCAAGATTCAGGAGTTTTTCAACCGCGCCACCAGCGCATTGACAGAGGAAGACAGCGGCTTCGTGCCCGCCGAGGGGATGTACTCCGCGGCACACCAGGTGAATCACGTGGCCGATACCATCCACTGGTTCATCGACGGCGGCCTGGAGCACAAGGGATTCGACATGGACTTTGAAGCCCACGATCGGCGTTCCCGCAGCGTCTCATCGCTGACCGAGGCCCGCGCCAATCTCGACGCGGCGTTCGAGCGTCTGCAGAAGACCGTGGCCGGGTACAGTCAGGAAGACCTGATGGTCACGATTCCGGCTGACAGCCCGATCATGCCGGGGATGCCGCGCACGGCCGTGCTCAGCGGAATCGATGAGCACACCGCGCACCACCGCGGATCGCTGGCGGTCTACACCCGCTTACTGGGCAAGGTCCCCCCGATGCCGTACATGTGATTGACCGCACGAAAGCCGGCAGCGAGGGCGGTTTCGGAGCATCAGGGTGATTACGGTCGTGACGCTGGCTCGGGGCGGGGTAGTTTCCTAGACTGCCGGTGATATGAGCAGCAAGCCGATCCGTGACATCTGTGACATCGACGCCGTGGTCGAGGGCCGGGCCCGCCTCAGCCCCACCCAGGCGATCGAGCTGTATCGCCACGCCTCGATCCACGATCTTGGCGCGTGGTCCACGGCCGCGGCCGATCGGATGCACGGCAACCTCGTGCGCACCTACGTCATCGATCGCAACGTTAACTACACCAACGTCTGCAGCGCCAAGTGCACGTTCTGCGCCTTCCGCCGCGACGACGGCGAAGCCGACGCGTACGTGCTGAGCAAGGACGAGCTGAAGCAGAAGATCGGTGAGCTGGCGGCGATCGGCGGCACGCAGGTGCTGCTGCAGGGCGGGATGCACCCGGACCTGCCCATCGCGTTTTACGAGGACATGCTCGGCTGGTTGGGCGAGGAGTTTCCGCAGATCCACCTGCACGCGTTCAGCCCGCCGGAGTTCGTGGAGTTCGCCGCGGTGTTCGAGCTGGAGGGCTTCCCTGCGCCCGGCGCTAAAAAGGCCGGCGACATGCCGCGTGAGGTGTTCGTCGAGAAGCTGCGCGTGATCATGAAGCGGCTGCGCGACGCGGGGCTCAAGTCACTGCCCGGCGGCGGTGGCGAGATCCTTGTCGAACACGTCCGCCGGCGCATCGGCTCGACCAAGGCGACCGGCGAGCAGTGGTTGGACGTGATGCGCGTCGCCCACGAGCTGGGCATGTTTACCAGCAGCACGATGATGTTCGGTCACATCGAGGGCGTGGCCGACCGTGTCATGCACATGGCGATGATCCGCGAGGCACAGGACGCGGCGATGCGTGAGCAGCTGCCCGGTCGCTACGTGAGCTTCATCAGTTGGCCGTTCCAGCCCGACAACACGCCGCTGGGCCGCGCCGCGCAATTCGACATCGAGGCCGGCCAACCCTTTGCCGGCGATGCGTTGGCCGACGCGGTGTTCGCCGGCGCGGTCGATCCGGAAGACAGGGCCGCGTGCAAGGCCGCCGCACCCGAGGCCGGCCGCGAGGTCCGACTGGCCGGCGCCACCGAGTACCTGCGCATGCAGGCGCTGAGCCGACTCTTCTTCGACAACATCCACTCCATCGGCGCCTCGTGGGTCACGATGGGCCCGAAGATCGGTCAGCTCGGCCTGTCGTTCGGCGCCAACGACATGGGCAGCGTGATGATGGAAGAGAACGTCGTCTCGGCCGCGGGCACGACCTATTGTCTTAATGAAGCCGAGATATGCCGCCTGATCCGCGACGCCGGCTACACCCCCACCCAGCGCGACAACACCTACGACTTCATCAAGGTGCATGAATCAACAGGACCCGATCTCGAGGTCACCGACTGGTCCGCCCATCGGCCCGCCACCAGCGCCTTCGCTCAGCCCGATTCCGAGAACAAGGTGGAGCTGACCATCAGCGAAGCGGTCGAATATTGAACCCCGCTTGGTTGTTTTCCGTTGTGATGACACATCTCGGCCATTACCATCGTCTAGTGAAATGACGTCTGCTAAACGGGGATTGGGCATGCATCGCGCAAAACACATGATATGGGTTGCGGGGCTGGCGCTGCTGGTAGTCGCGTGCTACCTGCCGGTCTCGGTCACCGGTCAGAACACCACCACGCAAAGGGCCGACAGCCCCGAACCGAAACCGACACCCGAAGAGTTCACTAAGCTGCACGACGCGTTCATGAACGCCGAGTGGGACGACATGGCCACGCTCGTGCGTCGCGCGCGAGCGAAGATCGGCATGCTCACCCCGAAGCAGCGCAAGGAGCTGATGTACATCAGCCGCGAGTGGTCGAAGATCAAGCCCAAGTGGTGGAAGCACACCAGCAGCTCGCGCCCGGTCGCGTTCCCCGCGGAGATCTGGGCCAAGCGGTTCAAGGCCGACTACCTCCCGTCTGAATACCTCGGGGCGCAGATCCCCGTGACGATCGATCCGTACACCAATCGCGTGCGCGTCATCGTGACGTGGCACCCCGACAAGCTGGATTCCGAGGCGCCCTTGCGGGGCAAGGTCGCCCGTCGGCACGGCATCGAGATCCGACACATGGCCGAGTGCATCGTCTGGCACGAGCTGGGCCACAACTACATCACCAACTCCATCCCCACCGAGCAGGTGCTCGATCTCTACGTCAACCACCGCGCGCTGTACGGCAACTGCCAGGAGTTCTACGCGGACATGACCGCGCTGCGGCACGGCTCGCCCAAGGCGGCGCTGATGCAGCTGCTGATCCGCATCGAGGGGCTGATCGATTACAACACGATGATCCCGCACACGCGCGCCGCGCATGGCGTGGGCGCGATCCTCCTGGTCGAGTGGATGAACCACCCCGACAAGTGGCCCATGATCCACTTCCCACCCGAGGTGCCCAAGAAGGACGTGGAGCTGAACACGCTGCTGTACATCTATTACAACCTCGATCCGGACTGGGACGTGACGCAGTACAACCAGCTGCGGACCTACGTGGACAATTGGATCCGCAAGGGCGGTCGCGGCGACGCGGTGCTCAAGCAGCGCGGCCGGATCAAGCTCGACAACCGCCTCGAGATGTACCTGGAGAAATCCAAGGATCGCCAGTGGCAGGAAAAACGCGACGCGTGGGTGGCTAAGCGGCTGGAGCAACTGATCAAGTCCGGTCGCGCCGATCCCAAGAAGCGAGAAGAAGGCGACGAGTGGCACCCCACGCCTCGCAAGGACGGGGTGATCCTGCCGATCAAGGAAGACTAGTCTTTATTGCCGGGCGTGCGTGAGCAGCTCCTTGGCCTGCTTGCGCGTCGTCGCCGAGCGACTCTTGCCGGCCAACATCTCCGCCAATTCATCGATGCGCTGCTTCTCGATGAGCACCTGGATGTCCGTGCGTGCCCGGCCTTCGTCTGTGTTCTTGGCGAGCTTGAGGTGGTGGTCGGCGTACGCGGCGATCTGTGGCAGGTGGGTGATGCAGAGCACCTGGTGTCCGCCGGCCAACCGTCGCAGCTTGTCTCCGATCACCGTGCCCATGCGCCCGCCGATGTTGGAATCGATCTCGTCAAACACCAATACGCTTACCCGGTCGGCCTGGGCGAGAATGGACTTCAGCGCCAACATGATGCGGCTGAGCTCGCCGCCGCTGGCGATCTTCCGCAGCGGCCGCGGCTCCTGACCCGGGTTCGTCGCGATCAACAGCTCGATCTCATCCAACCCCGAGGCCGACTCACCGGGCGCTTCGGCGGTATCGATGCGCACGGTCAGCGTCGCCTCGGCCATGCCCAACTCGGCCAGCTGCGTCTCGACGTCCGGGCACAGCGCCTGGGCGGCGCCGCTGCGCTTCGCGGTCAGCTCGCCGCCTATCGTCATCATCTCTTGCTCGGTTGCCGCGATCTGATCAGCGATCGATGTGAGGTCCTCGCTCTCATCGGTGAGCTTGGTGATCTCGCCGGCGATCTGTTCGCGGTAAGCGAGCACTTCGTCGAGCGACCCGCCCGATGTCGAGCCGTACTTCTGAATCAGTCGGTTGAGGGCGTTGAGGCGCTGTTCGATCTCCTCCAGCTCGCCGGTGTCCAGATCGAGCCGGTTGGTGTAACGGTTCAGGCTGAACGCCGCGTCCTGCAGCTGCGCCAGCGCCGACCGCATCTCCTCGACCAGCGGGTTGAGTTCTTCGTCCAGTTCGGCCAGCTGCGCGAGCGTGCCGATGGCGATCTGCAACCGCTCGGCCGCCGAGCCGTCGGATTCGTACACCGCGCCGTACACCTGCGCCGCGTCACGCTGGATGCGTTCGAGGTTGCTGAGCACGCGGTGCCGCGCCGCCAGCTCCTCGTATTCGTCTTCGGTGGGTTCAACGGCGTCGATCTCCTCGGCCTGGAACGTGTACAGATCGAGTTGCTGGCGACGGAGCGTGGCCGAGGCCTCCAGCGTCTGGCGTCGCTGTTGCGCGTCGTGTAGTTCGCGGTGCAGCTCGGCGTAACGCTTGCGCAACGGCTCGCACTCGGCGAACCGGTCGAGCATCAATAACTGGTTGGCGGGCTTGAGCAGGTACTGGTGATCGTGTTGACCGTGTACGTCGACGAGCAGCTCGCCGAGCCGGGCGAGCATGCCGAGCGTGGCGGGTTGGCCGTTGAGGGTGACGCTGGTGCGACCGGAGGCGAAAAGCTTGCGCGTGATCAATAGCTGTTCGGGGGCGTGTCGCACATCCAGCGACAGGTCGGCGATGGCGTTGGCCTGCTCGATCATCTCCGGATCGGTCAGTTCGAACACGCCGCTGACCCGGCCCTCCTCGGTGCCGTCGCGCAGCAGGTCGCCTGCCGACCGCAACCCCAGCAGCACCTCGAAGGCGCCGATGAACAGGCTCTTGCCCGCGCCGGTCTGGCCGGTGATGCAGTTCAGCCCGGCGCCCAACTCGACGTGGGCGTCTTCGATCACGGCCAGGTTGACGATGTGCAGTTCGCGGAGCATAGGCCCGTCCTGAGAGACGCGCGGGGCGCGTGCCGCTTGTCCCGCCTCCGTGCGTGGCTCAGGACAAGGATGTGTTGCGTCAGTCGTCCGCCTGCGGCCGATGCCAGCGGACGTCCTCACGGATGAAAGTATACCCCGCCAGGGCTGAATCGGTCTGCTGAATAAAACGGTCGATCTTGTCGGGGGTGTCGATGAGCTGGATGGCCAGCGGCAGGTCGTCGCTGAGCGCCAGGAGGTGTTGGAAGTGCTGTTTTCGGTGTCGACCGAATCCCGCCAGCGCCCGCTCGACGGTCACGCCGGACATCGACAGGTCCAAGGCACGATTGGTGAGCCATTCGTAGAGCGGCTTGCCCTCGTGGCGATCGGTCTCGACGCAGTAAATGGTCAGTCGCTGGCCGGTGATTTCCTGATGATTCATGGCGCCACTCCCACGATGGATTTCGCGAGCACCATACCCGCCCAGGCCGCGGCCAGCCCCAGCACGACGCTGCCGATCAGATTGGCGGCCGCGTAAGCGTATCGTTCGTCATTGAAGAGCTTTATCGATTCCAGCGCGTAGGTGCTGAACGTCGTCAGCGCCCCGATCAGCCCGATCTGCAGCCCCGCCCGCAACCCCTCGTGGCCGATCCGCTGCTGAAACCAGATGTACAAGAACCCGATGGCCAGGCACCCGATGAGGTTGGCCAGGAGCGTGCCGACGGGGAAGTGTGTCACCAGCCGCTGCTGGGTGAGGTGGGTGATGGTGTATCGGCCCACCGCGCCGACCGCGCCGCCCAACGCCACCGCCATCACGAGCATCGGTTTCATGCCCCGCAATGTAGGCCTGAGCCCACCGGCGAGCAAGGATGACCCGGAATTCGCGTTGCGACGCATTCGTGCGAACGCGTTTGAGGATATACTGTGGGCGTGATTAAAACACGCGGGGACAACATCGCGATCGTGACGCGACGCCTGATGGCGATCGGGGCATTGGCACTTCTGCTCCTGCCACTGGCGGCACAGACCACGCCCACCACCCAGCCCTCGGCGAACCAGCCGGCTGCCACCCAGCCCGCCGCCGATTCTGAACCCGCCGATCCGGATAACGACGTCACCCCGCGCATCTACGTCATCACCATGGACGGCATGGTCAACGACGTGATGCGTAAGCGTCTCGAGCGACAGCTCGCCGAGGCGGCCGAGAACGGCGCCACGCAGATCGTGCTCGAGATGGACACCTGGGGCGGCATCGCGACCAGCTCGCTGGAAATCAGCGACGTGATCAAGAACGAGACGTTGCCGATCACCGCGTGGGTGCATCCCAAGGCGATCAGCGCCGGAGCGATGATCTCACTGGCGTGTGACCAGATCGTCATGGCCGAGCGCGCACGCATCGGCGACTGCATGCCCATCGCCGGCGATGGCAGCACGATCGACAGCGCCTCGCGCGAGAAGATCGAGACCATCATCCGCGAGGAGTTCCGCGACTCGGCCCGACGCAACGGCTACTCCATCGTCCTCTGCACCGCCATGGTCACGCGCGGCCCGGCCATCTACGAGATCCACCACGTCGAAAACGGCGAAAAACGCTACGTGTTCAGCGGCGACCTGACGCTGTACGGATTGAATGAAAAGAGCACGCCCGCCGAACAAGAACCCAAGGATCAATCCGAAGCCGACAACCAGAACGCCGAAGACGAAACCGAGCAGGCCGAACGCACGCCTCCCCAACAGCCCGGCCTCGACCGGTTCTTCGGTCCCGGTGTCGTGCCTCAACCCGCCGATCCCGAGCCTGATATCGACTGGTCGGCTTCGACCGTCGACACGCAGACGCCTTACGATTCGGGCAAGTGGAAGATTCATCGCCGGGTGCTCGGCGAGAAGCAGCTGCTGACGATGAGCCAGGACGAGGCCATCGAGATGGGCTTTTCCAAGCAGATCGTACGCAACAAGCGCGAGCTGGCGACCTTCCTCGGTGCCGAAGACGCACGCGTGATCACGCTCAAATCGAACTGGTCCGAGGACCTGGTCGCGTTCCTGACCCACCCGGTCACACGCGGCATCCTCACCATCCTCTTCTTGATGGGGCTTTACTCCGAGTTCCAGTCGCCCGGCCTTGGCCTGCCCGGCGCCGTCGCGCTGACCGCGGGCATCCTCCTGATCGGTGCGCCCTACATGACGGGCCTGGCCAACGCCATGGACATTCTCATCATCCTCGCGGGCATCTTATTGATCACGCTGGAGATCTTTGTCATCCCGGGCTTCGGCATCGCCGGCATCAGCGGCGCGGCGCTGGTCTTCATCGGATTGATCATGACCTTCGTCCCCGAAGAGCCAGGGCCGGGCTTCATCCCGTCGCTGCCGGGCACGTGGGACTCGATCGAGACGGGCTTTCTCACCATCCTGATCAGTTTCATGATCGCGCTGGTGGGCATCGGCATCCTCACGCGCATGCTCGGTTCGATCCCCGTGTTCAATCGCCTGATCCTCACCGCCGAACAGGCGGCCGCGCCGGAATCGACCACCGCGTCGGCCGGCGTCGGTGGGACCGGGGCGCAGGCCGTGGACCTGTCGGTCGGTCAGCTGGGCGTTGCCAGCGGCGACCTGAAACCGGGCGGGCGGGCCGAGTTCGAGTCGCGCCTGTACGAGGTGACCACGCGGGGCGGGTGGATCGAAAACGGCGCGCAGGTGCGCGTGGCGGAGATTTCCGGCAGCCGCGTCGTGGTGGAGGAGGCGTAACGCATGGACCTGGTCTACTGGGCAATGATCCTCGGCGCGATGAGCATCCTGTTCTTCATCATCGAGCTGTTTGTTCCCTCCGGCGGTCTGCTCGGCCTGATCAGCGGGATCTCCCTGATCGGCCTGATCATCGTCCTGTTCATGATCGACACGACCTACGGCACGATCGGCCTGGTGTCCTCGATCTTCCTCGTGCCGCTGGCGATCTTCCTGGGCCTGAAGATCTTCCCGCACACGCCCGTGGGTCGATCGCTGATCCTCACGCACGAACAAGACGCAGAAGATATCCAGTATTCCTCCACCGGCATCGACGACACCGACAACCTGCTCGGCGCCGAAGGCGTGACCGTCTCGGAGCTGCGCCCGGTGGGCACGTGCCAATTGGGCGGCCGACACGTCGAGTGCCTCGCGGTCAGCGGCGTGATCGATCCGGGCGTGCGTGTGAAAGTGGTCGAGGTGGCGGGCATTGAAGTCAAGGTCCGCCCGGTATAAAAAGCAAGGGTGCGGCCGACCGCCGCGCCACAACACATTAGGGGATTTGTCATGTTGACACTCGCTCTTCATCCCGTGGTTATCGCCGGCATCGTGCTCGGCGGGATCATCGGTCTGGTCATCCTGGTCTTCATCATGCAGTACCTGGGGCTGTGGTTTCAGGCGTTGCTGTCGAACGCGCGCGTGGGCATTCTCGACCTGATCGGGATGCGCTTCCGTAAGGTTCGGCCTCAGGTCATCGTCTACAGCCGCATCCAGGCGGTGAAGGCGGGCCTGGAGATCTCGACCAACCAGCTGGAAACCCACTACCTGGCCGGCGGCAACGTGCGCAGCGTTATCATGGCGCTGATCGCCGCGAACCGCGCGAAGATCGACCTGCCGTGGGACACGGCCTGCGCGATCGACCTGGCCGGCCGTGACATCCTCGACGCGGTGCAGACCTCGGTGAACCCGAAGGTGATCGACTGCCCCAATCCCCAGCAGGGCCGCAGCACGATTGACGCGGTCGCCCAGGACGGCATCCAGCTCAAGGCCCGTGCCCGCGTGACCGTGCGTGCGAACATCGCCCGACTGGTCGGTGGTGCGACCGAGGAGACGATCATCGCGCGTGTGGG
>JANQJT010000061.1 GCA_028281485.1 Phycisphaeraceae bacterium | reverse complement strand
AGCTTCAGACCGAACTGGACGGCCGCGTTGGCGCTTTCGAACAGGAACAGATGGCCGAGTCCGGTGACGATGGCGGAGCCGTCGGAGAAGAAGAAGGGGATGTCGGAGCCGAGTTGTGTGGAGAGTTCGATGAGGGTTTGGAGGGGGAGGTCGAGGTCGAAGGTTTCGTCGAGTGCGAGGAGCGTGGTGGCGGCGTTGGATGAACCGCCGGCGAGGCCTGCGCCGGTGGGGATGCGCTTGCGGATGACGAAGCGTGCGTGGAGGGGTTGGTTGGTGTGTTGTTGGAGGAGTTGGTGGGCGCGGAAGACGAGGTCTTTTTCGAGGGTCCAATCGATGGGCGAGGGGGCGGGGGCGTCGGGGGCGTAGGCGATGTCGAAGTGTGTGTGGTCGTCGGGTGTGATGGTGATGTCGTCGTAGAGATTGACGGCGACCATCCAGGAGGCGATGGGGTGGAAGCCGGAGTCGAGGGGTGGGCCGACGGAGAGGGCGAGGTTGATCTTCGCGGGGCAGTGGTGTGTGAGGGTCATGGCGAAGATTCGGTGTCTTGTTGATTCAATTCTGGAACATCAAGTGTTTTCTCGGTGATGACTTCGAGCTTGGGTAGTTCCTCCGGGGCTTTTTTGGTCCCGACAGATTCTAATTCTTCAAATCGCCGAGCCTGTGTTAATAAACGAGTCTGGACTGAAGTCACAAGCTTATCATAGACATTTCCTGTCTTCTTTATGCTGGTACCTAAATCTGAGATGTGCCCAAGCATTACGCAGAGACGATTGTATAGCTCAACACCAGCGTCTTTGATTTGTTTCGCGTTCTCTGAAATGGCTTGCTCACGCCATCCCAGTGCGACCGTTTTAAGGAGCGCCAGTAGAAGCGTAGGTGTGGCGAGAATAACATTTTTAGCCATTGCTCTTTCAATTAAATCTGGGTCGCGTTGTACCGCGGCATAGAGCATGGCTTCTCCAGGAATAAACATGACTACGAACTCGGGAGAGCCATCACATGCTTCCCAGTAGCCTTTCTGTGAGAGAGAATCGGCCATTTTCTTGACGTTGGCGACGTGTCGGTCGAGATGTTTGTTTTGCATATCGGGATCGGTTTCCTCGGCTGCGTCGAGGTAGGCGTCTAAAGGAGTTTTTACATCCACGACAATCACTCTGTCATTTGGGAGACGGATAGTGAAGTCGGGTTTGAGTTTGCCGTTTTCTGCATCCACAACTGCTTGCGGGTCGTAGTCCACTCGTTCGGTCATACCGGCAAGTTCAAACAGACGCTCGACCTGTAATTCTCCCCAACGTCCACGCCCTTCGGGTTTTCGAAGCGCTCGTACTAAATTAGCGGTTTCGGAACGAAGATAATCATGGCCTTCTTTCAGCGAATCAACTTGTTCTGTTATTTTTGTATACGACTGGGTTCTTTTGCTTTCTATATCGTTTATCAGTTTTTGATATTCAGCGAGTTTGTCTTTGAAAGGAGATAGCTTTTCCTCAGTCTTCTTAAGGAGTTCCTCGCTTGATTCTTTAAGTGTTTTGCCAGCAAGAGCTTTGAACCTGTCTTCGGATTGCTCTAAAGCCTTTTCGAACTGCTCACGAGTTGCATTTTCACGAGCTTCAATGCCGGCTAGTTGTTTTTCGAGTTCGGTGTTGGCTTCTTGGAGTTGTTTGTTCTCTTGTTCAAGGTTCGCAATTTTTTCAAGATGGTTGAGATTGGCGGTTTCAAGATGATCGCGATCACTGGTTACACGTTCAAGATCGACGCGTGTAATGAATTTTGATCGGAATTGCCAAATTGCAATTACGCCAGCGATGACGAATAGCCCGGAAACAATAATGAGTGCAGTATGCATGTGGGTATTGTAACACGCGAGAGCGATGAGGCGATGTAAACATGGCGGGTTCGCTGCGTTTAACCCGCCCTACGTGTGTCACTGCCTCACGGTTGCGGCTTGTGAGGGGAGGTCAGAGAGACCGCTTGCTGACACGCGCGGCTCGTGGGAGCCCGGCTCTGGTGTTGATGTGCGCGGACGTGGGTTTTTAGCCGCGGGTGATCTGGCAGACGCGGCGCTTGCCTACCTTGAGGACGGTGGGGGAATCGGGCAGTTGTACTTCGGTGGTGGGATCGGTGGGTTTTTCTTCGCCGAAGGTGACGGCGCCCTGCTTGATGAGGCGGCGGGCTTCGGAGTTGGAGGCGGCGAAGCCGACGGCGGCGATGAGGTTGGCCAGGGGCATGGAGGCTTCGTCGAGGGTGTGTGTTTCGATGTCGGTGGGGAGCCGGCCCTCGGCGAAGCGTTTGGTGAACTCTTCGGAGGCGGCGCGGGCGGCGGGGGCGTCGTGGTATTCCTCGACGACGGCCTGGGCGAGGGTGTCCTTGGCCTGTCGCGGGTGGGTGGTGGCGGGGTCGACGAGGGAGTTGATGCGGTCGTTGGGGATGTCGGTGAGGAGCTCGAAGTAGTTGCGCATGAGCTGATCGGGGATGGACATGACCTTGCCGAACATGTCGTTGGGCTGATCGGTGAGGCCGACGTAGTTGCCCTTGGACTTGGACATTTTCTCGGTGCCGTCGAGGCCGACGAGGATGGGCATGACGATGACGACCTGTCGTGGCTTGTCGTACTTGGCCATGAGGTCGCGGCCGCAGAGGTTGTTGAAGGTCTGGTCGGTGCCGCCGAGTTCGACGTCGGCGTCGACCGTGACCGAGTCGTAGGCTTGCATGAGGGGGTACATGAACTCGGTGATCATGATTTCCTTGTCGGCGGCTAAGCGGAGCTTGAAGTTCTCGCGGTGGAGCATCTGCTGGACGGTCATCTGTCCGGTGAGCTTGAGTACATCGGCGAAGGTGAGGGGGTCGAGCCACTCGGAGTTGCGTCGGATTTCGAGCTTGGCGGGGTCGGTGTCGAGGATGAGGCCGGCCTGGTCGAGGTAGGTTTGTGCGTTGGCGTCGACCTGGTCGGGGGTGAGGACGGGGCGTGTGGAGTCGCGACCGGTGGGGTCGCCGATGCGTGCGGTGTAGTCGCCGATGATGATGAGGGCTTTGTGGCCGAGGTCCTGGAACTGTCGCATTTTGCGGAGGACGACGGAGTGTCCGAGGTGGATGTCGGGTGCGGTGGGGTCGAGGCCGAGCTTGATGGTGAGTTGTCGGCCGGAGGCGAGCTTGGCGGTGAGTTCCTTTAGGGAGTAGATGGCGTCGGTGCCGCGTGTGAGGATGGCGAGTTGGTCGTCGATGTTGGTCATGGGAGGCATGATATGGCAAGGGGTGAGGGGGGCAAGAGAGGGGGTGGT
>JANQJT010000057.1 GCA_028281485.1 Phycisphaeraceae bacterium | reverse complement strand
GATGCCCTTGTCGACCAGGTCGCCGTACTCCAGCACCAGCGCGTCAAAACCGAACGCGCCCTTGCCTTCGGCCACCTTCTTGGCGACCACGGTGCCCTTGGTGCCGGCGTTGTCGGCGATGGTCTGCGTCGGCACGGCCCGGGCCCGCGCGACAATCAGGGCGCCGGTCTGCTCGTCACCGCTCAGGGTCTCGGCCAGCTTCTCGACCGCGCCGATCGCGCGGATGAAGCTCACGCCGCCGCCGGGCACGATGCCCTCTTCCACGGCCGCTCGCGTCGCGTGCAACGCGTCTTCGACACGCGCCTTCTTCTCTTTCATCTCCGCGTCGCTGGCTGCGCCGACGTTGATCTGCGCCACGCCGCCGGCCAGCTTCGCCAGACGCTCCTGCAGCTTCTCGCGGTCGTACTCGCTGCTGGTCGAGTCGATCTCGGCACGGATCTGTTCGATCCGACCCTGGATCTCGGCGCTCTTGCCGGCACCCTCGACGATCGTGGTGTTGTCCGCGTCGATGGTGATCTTCTTGGCCAGGCCGAGCTGATTGAGTTCGACCTTGTCGATCGTGACGCCCAGGTCTTTCATGATCGGCTCGGCGCCGGTGAGGATCGCGATGTCCTGCAGCATGGCCTTGCGACGGTCGCCGTAGCCCGGGGCCTTCACGGCCGCGACCTGCAGCACGCCGCGCAGCTTGTTGACCACCAGCGTCGCCAGCGCCTCGCCGTCCACGTCCTCGGCGATGATCACCAGCGGCTTGCCCGCCTGCTGCACCTTCTCCAGGAACGGCACGAGCTGTTGCAGGTTGCTGATCTTGTCTTCGTGGATCAGGACGAACGCCTTCTCCAGGTCGACCGACATGGCGTCGGCGTCGGTCACGAAGTTCGGCGAGAGGTACCCGCGATCGAACTGCATGCCCTCGACCACGTCCACGTTCGTGTCCAGGCTCTTGCCCTCTTCCACGGTGATCACGCCGTCGGCGCCGACCTTCTCAAAAGCGTTGGCGAGCATCTTGCCGATCGCCGCGTCGTTGTTCGCGCTGATCGCCGCGACGTTGGCGATGTCACCGCTCTTGGGGTCGCGATCGATCGGTTTGCTCAGCTTCTCGATCTGCCGGACCGCGGCGCCCACGGCCTTCTTCATGCCGCGCACCAGCGCCATCGCGTCCGTGCCCGCCGTCACCTGGCGAAGCCCCTCGCGGAACAGCGCCTCGGCCAACACCGTGCTCGTCGTCGTGCCGTCGCCGGCCTTGTCGCTCGTGCGGCTGGCGGCTTCCTTCACGAGCTTCGCGCCCATGTCCTCGGCCTTGTCACGCAGCTCGATCTCTTCGGCCACGGTGACACCGTCCTTCGTGACCGTCGGGCCGCCCCAGCTCTTGTCCAGCACGGCGTTGCGGCCACGCGGGCCCAGTGTGCTCTTCACCGCCGACGCCAGCTTCTCGACACCCTTCAAAAGGGCCCCGCGAGCGTCCGCATCAAAGGCCAAATCCTTCACGGCCATAGTCCTAGTCTCCATCTATCAGTGAGTGGTTTGCGTCCTCTTTGTCGAGGCAGACCGGCCAAGCCGAAACTGCCTCTCATGGCACACAGGGCAAGCCCAGTACCAACACCCGCAAGTTTCTCAACTGACCAAATAATGCGTAAATAATTGAAAATAATTGATTTAGGTCCGTTTTTGTGCGGTGTTCCTCCGGTCTGTCAATTGTGGAGCCTGTCAGCATGGCAGGGCGGTGAAATAGGCCTGCTATATGGGCCGATTCAGATCGCCGCCATCTTCCACGCCGCCGCACACATCAGCCCGATGAACAGCACCCGCACCCACCCCAGCGGCAGCCGATGCGTCAGCTTCCCGCCGAAATAACCGCCTAACATGGCTGTCGGCGCCAGCATCAGCGCGATCGACACGCTGATCCGCCAATCCAACCCGTGGCCCGCCAGCGTCACATTCTTGTAGATCGCCCCGAATCCCGCCGTGATGCAGATCAGCATCGTGCTGTTGGCAATGCAGTTACGCAGCGGAAGATGCATCAGCACCTGTTGCAGCGGTACCGCCAGCGCTCCGCCGCCCACCCCCATCAGCCCCGCCTGCACCCCAACCGCCGCCCCCACGACGCCCCCGCGCGGATACGTCACGGTCCGCTCCCCGCTGACCTCGAGCCGCGGCTCAAACAGCCGACGCACGTTCACGACAATGATGTACACCATGAAGATCGCCAGCACCCGGCCCAGCCATATCACCCCCTCCGGCCCGTCGAAGATCGCCAGATTGCTCAGCCAGACCCCCACCAGAATAAAGACCAACGCAAACGGCGCAACGCGTTTGAGCACATCGAACTGGATCGCGTTGGCCCGCCGATGCCTTAGCGCCGCCGGCACCACCACCGCTATGTTCACGATCATCGCCGCCGCCTGGTACAGGTGTTGATTGAACCCCGGCTCCCGAGCCTGTCCGAACAGCGCCACCATCACCGCGATCATGATCACGCTGCCGCCCACGCCCAGCATCCCCCCCAACACCCCCGCAAACAGCCCCGTGATCAATAGCGTGAGAATCTCTGCGGCCTCAAACATCCCCCCAGCCTACCCGCCGCGGCGACCGCCCGCGAACGGCGCGTCCGACTCGGCTATGATACTCACGTCGCTTGTTCAGCTAAGCCCGGAGACCCGCCATGCGCATCACGACCGCGATCACGATTGTCTTGACGCTCGCCGCCGCCGCCCAGGCCGAGCTCGTTACCAAGACCATCGCCTACACCCACGGCGACGTCGAACTGGAAGGCGTCCTCGTCTACGACGACGCGATCCAAACGCCGCGCCCCGGTGTCATGGTGGTGCACGAGTGGTGGGGGCGTAACGACTACGCGGTCCACCGCGCCACGATGCTGGCCGAGATGGGTTACGTCGCCTTCGCCGCCGACATGTACGGCAAGGGCATGCTGACCAACGATCCGTCGCAAGCGCAGGCCTGGAGCGGAAAGCTGTATGGCGATGTCGACACCTTCCGCGCGCGCGCCCAGGCCGGGCTCGACGTGCTCCGTGCCCAGCCGCAGACCGACGGCAAACGCATCGCCGCGATCGGTTACTGCTTCGGCGGCACGGCCGTGCTCCAGCTCGCCGGTGGGGGGGCGCAGCTCAATGGCGTGGTCAGCTTCCACGGCGGGCTGCCCGACTCGGTCAAGCCCGACACCCCCATCCACGCCAAGGTCCTCATCTGTCACGGCGCCGACGACGACTTCATCAAGCCCCAGCAGATCACGCGTTACACCGCCGCACTCAACGCCGCCGAGGTCGACTGGCAGATGATCTCCTACAGCGGCGCGGTCCACAGCTTCACCAGCCCCGCCGCCGACAGCCACGGCATCCCGGGCGTGAAGTACCACGCCGACGCCGATCGGCGCAGCTGGCAGCACATGCAGACCTTCTTCGAAGAAATCTTTGAGTGATCACACCTCGGTCGCGACCGGCCGATCCGCCATGCGATGACACACCTGCCCCAGCGCATCGCACGCGTACTTCACGTCCTGTGTCGTGAGGAACGGCCCGAAACTGAATCGCGTCGTCCCGCCGCGTGCCAGCGTCCCCAATGTGTCGTGTGCGCCCGGCGCACAGTGCAGCCCCGAACGCGTGAGGACGCCGTATTCGCTGTCCAACACGCCCGACAGCGCCTCGGGCTCCAACCCCTCGACCCGCACGGAAAACACGCCGCAGCGCGACTTCACCGTCGGCGGACCGAACAACTCGAACCCCGGCATCTGCCCCCACTCCGTCAACGACTCGATCATCGTCTTGATCAGCGCCTGCTCGTGGGCCCACATCTTTTCGATGCCGCGCTTGAGGATGTAACCCACCCCCTCGCTCAGCCCCACGATGCCCGGCGTGTTGTGGCTGCCCGGCTCGAAACGATCCGGCAGCAACTCCGGCTGCGTGTCTTGTTCACTGACCGATCCCGTCCCGCCCTCACGGATCGTAGTCATCTGTTTTTCGACACCCGGGCGGATGTAGAGGAGCCCCGTGCCCAACGGACCGAGCAGGCCCTTGTGCCCCGGCGCCGCCAGCAGGTCGATCCCCACCGCTTGCACATCGATCGGGTAGTGCCCCAGCGTCTGGGCCGCGTCGACGAGATACAACACCTCGTGTTCGCGCGCCACGCGACCGATGGCCTCGATGTCCTGCATCGTGCCGGTCACGTTCGACCCGTGCAGCAGCGCGATCATGCGCGTGTTGGGACGGATCGCCTTGGCGATGTCATCGGGGCCCACCAGCCCCGTTTGCGGATCGACGGGCACGCGCGTCTGTTCGATCACGCCGTCGGCGACCAGCCGATTCAGCGGACGCAGGATCGAGTTGTGATCCAGCTGGGTGGTGATCACGTGATCGCCCGGCCGAACGGCGCCCTTGATGCCCAGGTTCAACGCGTCCGAGCAGTTCAGCGTGAAGATCACGTGATCCGGGTTCTCCCCGTTGATCAGCGTGTTGATCCGCTGCCGACAGACGCTTAGCAAACGACCGGACTCGACCGACTCGGCGTATCCCCCGCGCCCCGGTGACGCCCCCAGCTCCGTGGCGTAACGCGTCATCGCCGCGTGCACGCTTGGCGGCTTGGGAAAACTCGTCGCGGCGTTGTCCATGTAAACCCGGTTCACACCGGCGGTATTGGCGAGGCTGTCGGTCATGCGAGCGATTGTATCGCTCGCGGCGATCAGCGTCAGGGCCCGCGTTGATAATCTGGGTAAACCCTGCCGATCGTGCGATCGCGTGTCACTTCCGGGAAAAACCGTTTGTGGATTCACCGGGCCGCCGCTCGGGCGCGTGGTACAATTGCATTGGATGAACGAGAGGCGCGAAAACTCGCAAAACGGCGAGCAACGCGTCCGCTGCCTGATATGGCTGCCGGCCGGCTACGAGGCCCCGCTGGAGTTGCTCGACGGGCTTCGGATGCGTCAGGTCACCGTGCGCCAGGCCCACGATGCCCCCACCGTTATGGCCGAGCTGGTCACCGATGAATACCAGCTGATCATCCTCATCAAGCCGCGCAGCCTCCGACGCGCCGGCAACCTCATCGCCGCCGCCCGTTGCTATTGGCCCAAGCTGACCATCTGGCAATACGATCCCGATACCCAGCCCGCCCTGCGCGCCTGGGACCCGCAGACATCCGCCCCCGATCACGACCCCGCTCCCGTGCCCCTCGATGCCCCCATCGATTCCGTCCCGGAACCCGAACCCGCCCCAGACGTATTACTGGAAGACACCCCGCAAGACCCTCCGCCCGCCGACCCGCTCACGCCCACCGTGCTCTCCGAGGAGGAGCTGTCGATGCTGCTCGATGAGACCGAGGAACCCCATCAGTCATGACCGAGACCGCACACATCCTCATCACGCCGCGCGTTGTCGTCGTTGGCGATGACCAGCTCGCCCAGTGCGTCCCCGCGCCGGCAGGCCAGTCGGTCCTGCGTGTCGATGACTACCTCCACGCCATCGGCGAGCTGTCGCGCGGCGGCGTCTCGGCCGTGGTAGGGCGGCTCGGTCCGCTGCGCCACGACATGCAGCCCACCATCCAGGCCCTGCGCACCATCGACCGGCGCGTCCCCTTGCTGCTGGTCACCGCCGCCGAGGGCGAGCCCGACGCGCAGCGCGCCGTGCGACTCGGCTTCGACGACTACTTTATCGAACCCTTGCGCGGTGACGAGATCGTCGCCGCCCTGCGACACCCGCTCGGCCCCAACCCCGCCGCCTCGCTGGAGTGCTCCGATCCACGCGGCGATGACGAACTCATCGACGCCCTGATCGATCCCCGCCTCGCGCCGGCCGACATCCTCGCCGCCAACATCAGCCGCAAGCTCGGCGGCCCCGTCGAGATCACCCCGACCGAAGACACCCGCCCCGGCATCACCCTCCGATACGCCGGCCGCGCGATCGGGAGGCTCGTCAGCGAAACCGTCTCCACCGACCGCCTGAACACCATCGCCGCCGCAACCTCCTCACGCCTCGCCCTCATCCAGCAACACGAACGCTTCCGCCACGAGGCCTACCACGACAACCTCACCGGCGCATGGAACCGGCGCTACTTCGAACAGGTCTTCGATGACATCCT
>JANQJT010000040.1 GCA_028281485.1 Phycisphaeraceae bacterium | reverse complement strand
CCCACCCGACCGGTAATCCCACCAACATCAGTGAAGACGCCTCCGCCGATTGCTTCGTCAAGGTCACGCAGACGGTGGTGAAGGATCGCAAGGTCGACGCCGTCATCGTCCTGCTCACTCCCCAGCGGCTCACCCAACCCAAGCGCACCGCCAAGCGCCTGGCCGACTTCGCCCGCTCGACCACCAAGCCCATCCTCGCCGCGTGGATCGGCGGCGGGCGCATCCGGCGCGGCATCGCCATCCTCAACGAGGCCGGCCTGCCCACACACGGCACGCCCGAACACGCCGTCCGAACCTTCATGCACATGGTCGGCTACGCCCGCAACCTGGAAATGATCTATGAAACACCCCGCGAAGTGCCCATCCAGCACAAGGTCGACCGCCAGGCCGTCCGCGAGGAACTGCGGGGATACGTGGATGCGGGCCAGACCGTTCTCGCCGCCGATCAGGCCGAGCGACTGCTGACCGCCTACGGCATTCCGGTTTGCCCATCCAGCGTTGCGCGCAGCCGTGACGAGGCCGTGGCCGTTGCCAAGGAACTCAACGCCGACGCCGTCGTTCTCAAGGCGCTCACCTCACCGCCCCCCGTGCACAAGACCGACATCGGAGGTGTGTTGCTTGGTTTGCGTTCATCGGGCGAGGTGGCTGGGGCATACGATCTGATCCAGGAAGCCGTTGTGAATGCCGGTCTTGGCTACGAACCCGCCGGCGTCACCGTGCAGCCGATGGTGCGTGACGACCAGGCCTTTGAGATGATCCTCGGCGCCAAGACCGATCCGACGTTCGGCCCCGTGGTCATGATCGGCATGGGTGGCGTGACGACCAACATCCTCCAGGATCGCTCCGTCGGTCTGCCGCCTCTGAACGAACGCCTCGCGCGGCACATGCTCGAGTCCCTCCGCGCCTGGCCGCTGCTCAAGGGCTACCGGGGGCGGCGCGGGATTGATGTCGATGCCCTGGTCGAGACCCTCATCCGCTTTTCCTACCTCGTCGCCAATCACCCCACGCTCGCCGAGGTGGACATCAACCCGTTCATCGCCTCCGCAGACCGCGTGCTCGCGCTCGATGCCACCGTCCTGCTCAGCGGCGCCGGCACCGGCTTCTCGCCCAACCGTCCCTACCAGAACCTCGCCATCCGCCCCTACCCTGAGGAACACGTCCAACACCTCACCCTCAAGGACGGTACCGAGGCCTGCCTGCGACCCATCCGCCCCGAAGACGAGCCTCGCTGGCACGAACTGCTCAGCAAGTGCTCCGATGAATCCATCCGTAAGAGATTCCGCACCATGTTCCAGCGCATGTCGCACGACATGGCCTCGCGTTACTGCTTCATCGACTACGACCGCGAGATCACACTCGTGTGCGAGGTGGAGCAGGAGGGTCGGCGTGAGCTGATCGCGGTGGGCGGCTTGGCCGTGATGACCGATCAACAGTCCGCCGAGTTCTCGGTACTCGTTGTCGACGCCTGGCAGGGCAAGGGGCAGGGGGGCATGATCCTCGATCGTTGCCTGGAGATCGCCACATCGCTCGGCTTGCAGGAGGTCTTCGCCGAGACCGATCCCGACAACCACCGCATGCTCGCCGCGTTCAAGCGGCGTGGTTTCGAGCGGCATGAGGCCGAGTCCGATGACGACGCGGTGACGGTCCGCAAGAGGCTTGGTGGAACTCACGAATGATGGCGTATGGAAACGCGGAAAGCCGTGCTCTAACGCCTGCACGTCGACGCAGTCGCCGTGGGTACTAGGCACTGTATCCAGACCGATCATCGCTACATCTAACACGCTGAGCGGCTCGAGCCGCGTTTAATCCGACCTGCTGTGCAGAGCGAGGTGACGTATGCGTGTGATGGTGATTGGAGCATCGAGAGATCGCAGCAAGTACGGCAACCGTGCGGTGCGGGCGTATCTGTCGCAGGGCCACGCGGTCTTGCCGGTCAATCCCAACGCGGACGAGATCGAAGGGGTCGAGGCTTATGCGCGGATTGCCGACGTACCCGGGCCGATCGATCGCGCGACGGTTTATCTGCCCGCCGCGGCGGGGATTGAAGCGATGGACGAACTTGTCGCCCGTAGTGACGTGAACGAGGTCTGGTTGAATCCCGGCGCAGACGATCCCGTCGTGTTGGACAGGGCTAGGGAACTCGGGTTAACCACGATCCAGGCGTGCAGCGTGCTGGCCATTGGTGAGGACCCCGAGTTGATGTCGACGGGCGAGCATTGAACTGGATGAATATCCGTGCTGGGCTCCATGCGAATCTCAATGCCACACTTCGTTCAGCCTCGCATCGGTTCGTCCTGTGAGAGGCTATCTTTTTTCCCTCCAACGGGTTCGGGACTACAGGCGGACCCGTCAGTCGGTCGATGGAGTCGATATGTGACTGTCCCTGACCGCCGGATGGAGCGGCTGCCGAGATGCTCAAGACGTTCAGTTCAGAAATGGCCACGCTGGTCCACAACCCTCGCGGGCGGCGGAATCTCCGCGTGCTGGCGCGGTTCTTTTTAGTCTTCGCGATGCTGGTGGTGGTTTACACCGTTGGATTCCACCTGCTCATGCTCAGGGAGGGGCAAGAACACACGTGGATCACGGGGTTTTACTGGACGCTGACGGTGATGTCGACGCTTGGCTTCGGTGACATCACGTTCCACACCGATGTCGGCCGTTTGTTTTCGATCGTCGTGTTGCTGTCCGGCACGGTGTTCATGCTCGTGCTGCTTCCGTTTACGTTCATCGAGTTCTTCTATCAGCCCTGGATGGCGGCCCAGGCTGCGTTGCGCGCGCCCAAACAGCTTCCCGAAGACACGCACGATCACGTGCTGCTGACGAATCACGACGCGGTCAGCGGCGCGTTGATTCGACGGCTGGAACAGTTCGACTATCCCTATGCGCTGCTGGTCGGTGAGATCGACGAGGCGTTGCGATTGCACGACATGGGTGTGCGCGTGGTGCTCGCCAAGTCGGACGAGCCGCAGGCGTGGAGCCGGTTGCGCGTCGACAAGGCGGCGATGGTGGTGTGCACCGCCAGCGACGTGGCGAACACCGCCGCGGCGTTTACCGTGCAGGAGCTGTCGACCGACGTGCCGATCATCGCGACCGCCAAGGACGTCGCGTCGGAAGACATCCTCCAGCTGGCCGGCAGCAACTACGTGCTGCAACTGGATCAGATGATCGGCCAGTCTTTCGCCAGGCGAACGCTGGGCGGTGACGCGATGAGTCACATCATCGGGAACTTTGACGAGATCTACATCGCCGAGGCCAACGCGCACCGCACGCCCATGGTGGGCCAGCGTTTATCCGAGGCCAAGCTTCGTGAGCAACTGGGCGTGACGGTGATCGGTGTGTGGGATCGCGGGCGATTCGAACCGGCCAAGGCCGACACGCTTATCGGCAACAACACGGTGCTGGTGATGGTCGGCTCGCGCGAGCACCTGACCAACTACGACGAGATGTTTGCGATCTACAACGTCTCGGCGGGTCACGTGGTGATCATCGGCGGCGGCCGGGTGGGGCGGGCGACCGCGATCGCGCTGATGAATCAGGGCATCGATTTCCGCATCGTCGAACGCGAGGCGTCGCGCGTGACCGATCCGGAGAAGTACATCGTCGGCAACGCCGCGGACCTGGCCGTGCTCGAAGAAGCGGGCATCCGTGACGCGTCGACGGTGATCATCACGACGCACGACGACGATCTGAATGTCTATCTGACGATCTACGCCCGTCGGCTTCGGCCGGACGTACAGATCCTTGCCCGCGCGACCGCGGAACACACCGTGGCGACGCTGCACCGCGCCGGCGCCGATTCCGTACTCAGCTACGCGTCGACGGGCGCCAGCGCCGCGATGAATTATCTCAAGCGCGGCTCGGTGTTGAAGATCGCCGAGGGCGTGGACCTGTTCCGCATGCGCATCCCCGAGTCCATGGCCGGCAGCACCATCGCGGAGTGTCACGTCCGCGCAAAAACCGGTTGCAACGTGGTGGCGATCGCCTCCGAGACCGACACGCACATCACACCCGACCCGAACGAGACGCTTCCCGCCGACGCCGACATCATCCTCATCGGAACCGATGAGGCCCAGGAGAAGTTCCTGGAAGTGTTCAACAAGACGTAGCGTGATGGCTTTAGACCGCCCGTCCACAGCCGCGGCGTACGAAAAATCAAGATAGACTGTAGTATCATCTATTGAGAGGGAGTATCAATCGACATTTGTGCATTGAAAGCAAGGGGGGTTTACAACGTTGTCAACACCATGTCGTGGGTTAAACTCCCAGAATATGCTTTGATAAGCCCCCCATGGGCTTCCATATTGTGAGAGAATGATGCGTTTTGGTCTTTGCTGACAGGGTGTTGTCAGTCCCTGACAGCATGACTTGCTACACTACCGGCGGTCCATAATTCCAACTAGATCGGGGCAATATGATGATGAAGCGAAACTTGATATTTGGTGTGGCGGTGTTGGTGTCGGTCTTCAGCGGCCGGGCGCTGGGCATGGACAGCAGCGTGGATGTGAGCCTGTTGTTGTCGGCGACGGCGCCGCAGTGGGCCGCGGCCGCGACGGACGACGCGACGAAAGACGCGATCCGCATCAATGGCTACTGGGACAACGACGGCGGCTACAACAAGCGCAACAACATCGAAGACCGCCACGTCACCAACGCCTTCGGTTTCACGTTCTCGCATCAACCGGACTGGGCGGTGGAGCTGGACGAGTGGATTCCATTCGACGAGGCGTTTGTTAACGGCGAGCGGCGCCACGCCGGCGGCTACGTGATCGGCCACGTGATGATCACGCCGGACAACATCGGCATCGCCGCGCCGCAGCCGACCGATCGCCCCTGGGCCGGCTACCTGTACGTCGGCGCGTACTGGCAGCGGGCAGACGACCGGACGTGTGATCACCTGCAGTTCGACCTGGGCCTGGTCGGTCAATCGACGGGCGCCGAGGAGTTGCAGAAGTGGGTGCACGACCTGACCGACGGTATCGAGCCGGCCGGCTGGGACAACCAGCTGACCGACGAGCCGACGCTTGGCGGTGAACTGAAACGT
>JANQJT010000331.1 GCA_028281485.1 Phycisphaeraceae bacterium | reverse complement strand
TGCAGTTCACGCCCGACCTGATGCCCGGCGACATCCTCGGCACGCACATCCTCCAGGAGGCCGCGTCGGGTGGGCGCGAGATGAAGTTCGAGCCCGGACCGATCTTTACCAACATCCTTCTGGCAGACGAGATCAACCGCGCCTCGCCCAAGACGCAGAGCGCGCTGCTGGAGGCGATGCAGGAGCGCCGCGTCACACTGATGGGCAACACGCGCGAGCTGCCCGCGCCGTTCTTCGTGTTGGCCAGCCAGAACCCGATTGAGCTGGAGGGCACCTACCCGCTGCCCGAGGCGCAGCTCGACCGCTTCCTGTTCAAGCTGCGCGTCAACGCCGCGGACGTGGAGGTCATGGAACAGATCATCCACTCGCGCCGGCGCGGTGAAACGCCGCAGACGCAGTGGTCGATGTCACACGAACAGCTCACGTCGTTGTTCGACGTGATGGACCGCGTGTTCCTGCCGCGCCCGGTGAGTCGCTACATCGCGCGCCCCGTGGCCGCGACGCACCCCGACGGCGCCGAGGCGCCCTCGGGCATCACGCGGTACGCGACGTACGGCGCCTCGCCCCGCGCGGCGATCGCGATCGCCGAAGCGTCGCGCGCCAACGCGTTGATCGCCGGCAGACCCACCGTCGGCTTCGAAGACGTACGCGCCGTTACCGCGGCGGTGCTCAACCACCGCGTGCTGCTGAACTACAAGGCGCGGTTCGACAAGATCGACACCCACGGCCTGATCGACGACCTGCTCGGATCGCTGGACGAGGCGGGGCTGGACCTGCCCGGTGACATGCGGGTGGAGCCGAACCATGATTGATGCGCGTGTGTTCAGGGGCGTGTGTGTTTTCGCCTGCCTGCTCGTCGCAGCAACGACCACGGGTCTGCAAGCCGCGGTGCGGGTCGGCGACGACATCCACGTCACCGCCGACCCGCCCCCCAACGGCCTGAACGGCGAGACCAAACACGGCTATTACGAGTACCGCCTACGCATCACCAACCGCAACAACACCCGGGCCCATCGTGTCACGTTGCGCATGCCCAATGAGTCGTACAGCGGCGGCCTGGCCTCGATCCGTGCGATCGAAAGACAGGTGACCGTCGCGCCGCGAACCACCGCGGTCGTGTCGATGCTGCAGCCGCCCGTGCCGATATACGGGACCGAGAACGTCCGCATCTCCGCTGACGGTCAGACCGCCGTGCTCGATCTCCGATTGATCGATCACATCCCGCGCTACCACCGGCACGGTGGCAATCAGACCGTTGTGCTCATCAGCAAGTCCGTCGACAGCAACTTCCGCAACCGCGCCGACACGCATTACGCGGGCGCCAAGCCACACGTGGTCCAGGCGGACATCGACATCCACAACTGGTCGAACAACTGGCTGGCGTACACCTGTTACGACGGATTGGTGCTCACCGCGGCGGACATGCGGGCGATTCCCGCCGAGGCGAAGCAGGCGATCCGCAGGTACGTGACGTGCGGCGGTTCATTAGTCGTGCTCGGCCTGTGGCAACCCGAGTCGGACTGGCACGCGGTGCCTCGCGAAACGCACCGGATGCCCCAGGACATGACCGGGGCGTACGTGGGCTTCGGCGAGGTACGCATCGTTTCTGAATACAACGTCAACCGCATCGACAACCGCGGCTTTGTGGACATGAGCCAGATGTGGCACCACACGCGCGAGCCGCGCGAAACGTCTTACAGTGTCAACGAGGCGAACCGACGCTTCGTCATCGTCGAAGACCTCGGCGTGCCAACGGGCGGGCTGCTCGTGCTGATGATCGCGTTCGCGGTTGTCATCGGTCCGCTCAACCTCTGGTACCTCGGCACGAAGCGTCGGCGGATGTGGTTGATCTGGACGGTGCCGGCGATCAGCCTGTTGTTCTGCGGGGCGGTGTGGATCTACGCGACGGCGGCCGAGGGCTGGTCCAGCCGCGAACGCACCGAGGGCTTGACCCTGCTCGACGAACGCACCGCCACCGCCACGACCCTCGGCGTCACCGCCTTCTACAGCCCGCTCACGCCGGGTGGCGGCCTGCACTTCACCGACCACACCGAGATCACCCCCGCGATCAATTTCGACCAGGAAGGCCGAAGCCGATCCGTCAACTGGACGCGCGATCAACACCTGGAGTCCGGCTGGGTCGTGGCGCGCGTGCCCGCACACTTCCTGCTCCGCAAGAGCGACCCCACCCAGCACGCCCGCATCAACCCCGTCATGAAGACCGACGGCACGATCGAAGCGGTCAACGGCCTGGGCGCCGATTGCTCACGCCTGTTCATCGCCGACGCGCAAGGCAGGATTTACACCGCCGGCCAGACCAGCGCCGGCGCCGCGTTCAACCTCCGCCCCACCGGCGAGACGGCGGGCTCACACCCCGGCACGCTGCGACAGATGTACGCCAAGGATTGGCCGACCGAGGCCATGGATTCGCTACAAAAGAACTACGTCTCCCTGCTGAACGCCAACACGTACATCGCCGTCCTCGAAGACAACCCGTTCATCGAGAGCGGTCTGGGCAAGGGAAACAACCGCGAGGCATCGGCCGTGGTCTACGGGCTGGTCGATCCGATCGAACCGTAACCACAACGGAACCACCATGCGCATCGAAGTCACCAACCTTCGCCGATACTTCGGCCGCACCAAGGCGGTCAACGGTATCAGCTTCTCGTTCGACTCCGGACAGATCTTCGGTTTCATCGGGCCCAACGGCGCGGGCAAGACGACCACCATGCGCATCATGGCCACGCTCGACGAGCCGACGTACGGCAACATCTATATCAACGGCATCTCCGTCACCGACGACCCCGAAAAAGCACGCCGCCTCGTCGGCTACATGCCGGACAACCTGCCCACGCACCGCGACATCTCCGTCCACGAGTACCTCGACTTCTTCGCCCGGGCCTACGGCATTCACGACCCGCAGCGCACCGAGGTGATCGAGTCGATCGAGGAGTTCACCAATCTCCTGGGCATCCGCGACAAGACGCTGAAGGCGCTGAGCAAGGGCATGAAACAACGCGTCTCGCTGGCGCGGGCGCTGGTGCACGATCCCCCGCTGCTGGTGCTGGACGAACCGGCGGCCGGCCTGGACCCGCGCGCACGCGTGGAACTCCGCGAGCTGCTCAAGGTCCTCGCCCAGCGCGGCAAGGCCATCCTCATCAGCTCACACATCCTCACCGAGCTGGCCGAGATCATCGACGGCGCCGTGATTATCGAACACGGGCAGATGGTCACCGCCGGCACGATCCAGGAGATCCTTCAGGGCACGAAGGGCGCCGAGGCCGCCACGATCACCAAGGTGCTCATCCGGCCGATCGACGACATCGAGCCGCTCTACCGTGCGCTGTTGGAGATGCCGCACGTAGAAGAGGCGCACCTGGCGGGCGATCACATCGAGGCGGACATCGCAGGCGACGAGGAGACGGCCTGTGAGCTGCTGGCGGAGCTGGTCCGTCGCGAGTTCCGCATCCTCGAGTTCAAACAACACCGCGCGCACCTCGAAGAAATCTTCATGAACGTCACCAAGGGACACGTGCAGTAGGCATGCATGATTCGACCGACCCACATCCTCGAGCGACTCGACAACCGGGCGAACCCCGTCACGGTCAAGGAGCTGCGCCAGGCGTTCCGCGGCGGGTGGTTCGGTGTGATCCTTATCGTCTGTCTCGGCACGATGATCTGCCTGTTGGCGGCCACCCACTTCAGGTCGATCTCGACAGACGAGCAGGCGATCGGCCGCAACCTGTTTACACGGATTGCGATGCTGTTGCAGGTGGCCGTGGTGTTCGGCGTGCCGCTCTACGCCGGCGTGCGCATGAGCATCGAAAAGATGACCGGCCAGGTCGCGATCTACTACATGACCGGGCTGTTTTCGGCGCGCATCGTCAATGGCAAGATCAAGTCGGCCCTGCTGCTGGTGATCCTGATCGTCAGCAGCGTCGCGCCGTTCGGCTTCGCCTGCACGCTGATGCGCGGCGTGGGACTGCCCACCGTCGCCGCGTCGATGGTGTTCACGGTGTGCTTCGGGCTGATCGGCTGCATCGGCACGGTCTGCCTGGCGACGCAGGTCGCGTCGACCCTCAGCGCGATCGTCTGCCTGGTGTTCGGCGGGTTGTGCATGGCGTTTCTGTTGTCGATCGCCACGGCGACCCAGAGCGTCCTGATCGACATGGGGCCGATCGACCTGTTGCGCCACGGGGCCATTGCCGCGTTGTTCCTGATGATGCCGATCGTCTTCACGCTGGCGGTGCTCTATTCCGGCGCATTGCTGCGCCTGCGCGGCGTCAGCCCCGATCCGTACGACCATGCCAACGCCTCGCGAGGTTTACCGTATGAAAGCCATGCTGGCACACATCGATAATCGGATGAATCCGATCGTCATCAAGGAGCTGCGCCAGGCGGTCAACGGGCGTTTCGTCGCATCGCTATTGATCCTGTTCCTGATGATCTCGATCCTGACGTTTTCGCTGATCGCGATGAGCGCGGCAGGCTCGTCCAACGTCATCACGGACGGCGGCCAGGATTTCCTGTTCGCGATGCAGTGCGTCCTGGTGATCGTCTGCATGGTGTTCCTGCCGGGTTACGCGGGGCTGCGGTTGGCTGGGGAGTGGTCGGACAGCAACACCGACCTGATGTTCATCACGACGATCAAGCCGCGCGCCGTGATCTGGGGCAAGCTGCTGGCGACCGTGATCCTCGGCATGATGATCTACGCGGCCTGCATGCCGTTCATGATGCTCTCGTTCATGATCCGCGGCGTCGACCTGCCCACGATCGTGATGATTCTGCTCATCGGGTTTTCGAGCGTCGTGATCGGTATCCAGCTGGGCATCTTCGCCGCGACGCTCTCGACCGCCCTGGGCTTCCGCTTGCTGCTGGGCCTGCTCATACTCGTCGCGCTGGGCTACCTGGCGTGGGGCACGCTGATGATGAGCCATGACGCGATCGACTTCGGCTTGTTCAGCTCATGGGACGATGGACAGATGTGGGCTTTCCTCAGCAGCTGGCTGGTGATGCTGATCAGCGTCCTGTCGCTGCTGTTTGTCTTCTCGGTCGCCCGGATCAGCCAACCGACCGCCAATCGGGCGCTGCCGGTGCGGCTGACGATGTCCGGGGTGTGGCTGCTCAACACGATCCTGCTGAGCGTCATGGCGATCATCGAGCGTGAGAGCATGGTCATCGTGGTCTATCTGTACGCGACGAGCATTGCGCTCGGGTTGACGCTGATGATCGTCGTGTGTGAACGCGACCGCTGGGGGCCGCGTATTCGACGCACGATCCCGCGGCGCGGCCTGTTTCGCATGATCGCCATGGTGTATTACTCGGGCGCACTGGGCGGGCTGCTTTGGGTCGCCATGACGTTTGGCCTGGCGTTGGGGGCGACGGTGATCGTGTTTGATATGGCCGACCGCTCTTCGGCATTTATCCGAATAGAGTTAGACGAAGCGATTGTGAACTGCACCCGGATCGTCCTGTTCGCCTACAGCTATTCGATGACGGCCCTGCTGCTGCGCCGGTTTATGGTGGGCAAGATCCTCCGACCGGATCACACGTGGGCGCTGGTGCTGGTGCTCATCGCGATCGGGTCGGTGCTGCCAATGCTGGTGAGCATGATGATGTGGGGTACCAGCGGGATGTGGAACCACAAGGAAGCGTGGATGCTGCCGAACCTGATGCTGCTGTTCACCGACGAGCACCAGCTGCGCAGCTCGTCGTTGCTTTTCTACGGGACGTGGGCGGTGCTGGTGACGCTGCTGTCAGGCCCGTGGCTGGTCGGTCAGCTGCACAACTTCAAGCCTCTCGAGCCGAACGCAGACAGAGAACTCCAAGCCTCATGAACGAGAGCCACACTCACTTTCTCAACGAAGGCGAACGCGCGGGATCGCGCTACGCGCTGAGCGTGCCCAGCCGCGTGCCCACGGGGCTGGCGGGCTTGCAGCTCGGTCAGCACGCCGGCGCATCGCTGGAGTTCAAGGACCACCGCGACTATCAGCCCGGCGACGACCTGCGACGCATCGACTGGTCGGCCTACGCCCGCAGCGACAAGCTGATCGTCAAGCTCTACCGCGAAGAGGTCAACCCGCACCTGGACATCCTGCTCGACGGCTCGACGTCGATGGCGTTGCAGGACTCGGCCAAGGCGCAAGCGGCGCTCGGCGTGACCGCGGCGCTGGTCGCCGCCGCCACCAACGCAGGGTATTCACACCAGGCTTACATCGCACACGACGGCTGCGCCCCGATCGCGCACGGCTCCGACCGCCCCGGCGCGTGGGACGAGATTCGATTCACCGGCGCGGGGCACCCCGAGGCCGCCCTGCTCCGGGCCCCGCCGGCGTGGCGCGGCCAGGGCATCCGCGTCCTCGTCAGCGACCTGCTGTGGATGGGCGAGCCGAACACGACGCTCGACCATCTCGCCGCCGGCAGCGCCGCGGTGTACGTCGTGCAGGTCCTGGCGCGGGCCGACGTCGAACCGCCGCAGCGCGGCAACGTGCGTTTGGTCGATTGCGAATCGGGCGAACTCAAAGAGGTGTTCGTCGACGCGATCGCCGAACGTCGCTACCACGAAAACCTCGCGCGGCACCAGGAGAACTGGAACCTGGCCGCGCGTGCGGTCGGCGCGACGATGACCACGATCGTCGCTGAGGACATTGTTAAGAATTGGGACCTTGAGGCGCTGGTCGCCGCCGAGGTCCTGACGGTGAACTGAGCCGCGCATCGCGTGATGCGCACCGAGTGAACGCATGCCACTGCTGACTTTTCCATTGGCGCTGATCGGGCTGGTGGGTCTGCCGGCCCTCGCGGCGATCTACTACCTGCGCAACCGGTTCCGCAGGCACTCGGTCTCTTCGCTGATGCTCTGGATGGACCACCGCGCCCCGCGCGAGGGCGGCGCACGGATTCAGAAGATATCGACGCCGCTGCTGTTCTTCCTGGAGACCGCGGCGATCGCGTTGCTCGCGCTGGCGGCCGCGGCGCCCCGCGTCCTGCTCAACAGCACCGACAGCCCGCTCATGATCGTGCTGGACGATTCGCTCTCCATGCGGACCGATGTCGAGGGCGAGTCGTTCCAACAGACCGCGACCGATCGCGTGCTCTCCATGCTCGGCAGCGAGGGACGATTCGAAGTCACGTTCATCACGGCCGGCCGACGCCCCGGCACGCTCGGCAGCGCCACCAACAAGCGCGAAGCCGAGACCGTGCTGAGTTCCTGGCGTTGCGAGGCGCCCGATGACTGCCTCGACGAGGCCATCACCTTCGCCGCGGAACTCGGCGGACCGCGCGCACGACTCCTGGTCCTCAGCGACCGCCCACCCGACGCGGCGCTCGGCGACGGCGCGGTGCGATGGCTGGCGGTCGGCCAACCCACCGGCAACGTCGCCATCACCAGCGCCATCCGCGCCAACTCGGGTGAAACCGACAAGTACGTCATCGAGATCGCCAACCTGGCAGACACCCCCGCGTCGACCGCGTTGACGGTGACCGATCTCAATGGAGATCAGCCGCGCGTCATCCGAAGCCTCGACCTCGGCGCAAACGAGTCCCGTCGCATGACGTTTTCACTCGAACCCGGCGCACCGGCAATCGACGTGCGCCTCAGCGACGATGCGCTGGTAACGGACAACCGCGTGGTGCTCATGCCGCCGGATCGAACAAAGCTCGACGTGCAACTGGGGATTTCAGACGAAGCGCTGCGCCGCAGCGTGCGACGCGCGCTGCTGGCGACCGGTCGCACCGAAATCACGTCTCGCCGCGGCCACCTG
>JANQJT010000311.1 GCA_028281485.1 Phycisphaeraceae bacterium | reverse complement strand
ACGACGTAGTCTTGCAGGTCGGTCACACCGAGCGGTTCAACCCGGCCGTGCGCGCGATCGCCGACTGGGACTTCCGCCCGCGGTTTATCGAGTGCGACCGCGTCAGCCCGATGACCTTCCGCTCGGTCGATGTGGGCGTGGTGTTCGACATGATGATTCACGACCTGGACATCATCCTCATGCTCGCCCAGAGCCCGGTTAAGCGGGTCGACGCCTGCGGGGTCAGCCTGCTGGGTGATGTAGAGGACATCGCCGCCGCGCCCATCGTCTTTGTGGACGGCTGCGTCGCGAAAATCACCTCCAGCCGCCTGGCGATGAAGACCGGGCGCAAGCTGCGTGTGTTTTCCGAGTCCGGCTACGTCACGCTCGACTACGCGACCAAATCCGGCCTGTCGATCCAGCGCACCGGCAACATCGAAGCCCTGCTCGAGGTCCGCAAGACCCTCAGCCAGGGCGCCGACCTATCCGACCTGGACTACACCAACCTTCTCAACATCGAGCAGCTGACGATCAACGACGAGGAGCCGCTGCGTGCGGAGCTGACCAACTTCCTCGCGGCGGTGCGCGGTGAGGAAAACCCCGAGGTGGCCGGCACGGCGGGCCTGGCGGCGGTGGAACTGGCTGAGCAGGTCGTCGAGACGATCCAGAAGCACGAGTGGAAGGACCTGGACCTGTCCCGCTGGATCGAATAGCGTTTTGAAGCATTCAGGCCGACTTCTCACCATCAATACGCTTGCATTGGGGTTCTCTTTTGAGGGGCGATGCCGCTGCGCAGTGCGAGGGTATGCGGGGATGGGGCCCGTCAATCCTTGATATTGGATGAATAACGGGGTTTTTCAAATTGACTGCTCAACGCATGCGCGCCGAGTAAGCGTCATGCCTAGATGCTGCACACGTCACGGGCGACATAACGACACAATGCGCCTTCATTTAACGTCGAAAGCCGCCGTTGCTCTGTTTTGCAGCGATTTGGACGCGATTGGCACGGCTCTTGTGTTAGGCCTTCCACGCCGTGGCAATCGGCAACAAGGAACACCGTACAGGCATAGCACCAATACTTAAGGAGCACGCACGTGACTGGTCTATGGAAGAATCGAAGTGGAATGGCCATCTTTGGCTTAATGGCCGTGATGGTCGTCGCCGTGTTGGCGATGCCCGGCGTGGCAATGGCGGACGACGCCCCCGTGGCGAACGCTACCGTTGAGGGCGGCGTCAAGATCGAGCATTTCTACTCGGCCGAAGACTTCGCAGAACTCGAGGCCGGCGACGAGGAATCCACCGTCGCGGGCTCCGTCGTCTACACCTACCCCGACGGCAACACCGAAACCAAGCGCATGGACTGGTACAAGGCCGAGGACGGCTCACCGGCCATCGCGATGGAACTCTCCGACGAGCTGTGGACCACCAACAACTTGTGGATCATGGTCGCCGGCATGCTGGTTTTCATCATGCACCTGGGCTTCGCCACACTGGAGACCGGCCTGACCCGCGCCAAGAACACCGTCAACATCCTCTTCAAGAACACGTTCATCGTCTGTATCGGCGTGCTCACCTACGCGCTGTGCGGCTTCAACCTGATGTACCCCGGCTACGACGAGGTCACCGGCATCGCGGGTTGGCTCGACTTCGACGCGGTCTCCGGCTTCATCACCGTCGGTGAAGACGGCTTCGCCGGCAACCTGACCAGCGCCTACTACGTGGGTTACACCTGGTACACCGACTTCTTCTTCCAGGCGATGTTCGCCGCCACCTGTGCGACGATCGTCTCCGGTGCCGTGGCCGAACGCATCAAGCTCGGTCCGTTCCTGGTCTTCATCACGCTCTTGGTGGCGCTGTGCTACCCCATCGCCGGTTCGTGGCACTGGGGCGGCGGTTGGGCTGCCGAGATGGGCTTCTACGACTTCGCCGGTTCGACGCTGGTGCACTCGGTCGGTGGTTGGGCCGCGCTGGCTATGATCATCCTGGTCGGTCCCCGTCTGGGCAAGTACAACGCCGACGGCTCGTCCAACGCGATCCCCGGTCACAACCTGGTTCTCGCCGCGATCGGCGTGTTCCTCCTGTGGTTCGGCTGGTTCGGGTTTAACGGCGGCTCGGTCCTCGACGCCACGCCCCACCTGGTCTCGCTGGTGCTGGTCACGACCAGCTGTGCCGCGGCTGCGGGCGGCATCATCGCCGGTCTGGTCTCCTGGATCTTCGGCGGCAAGCCCGACGTGACCATGGCCCTCAACGGCATCCTCGCCGGCCTCGTGGGCATCACCGCCGGTGCGGACCAGATGGCCGTGTGGGAGTCCGTCATCATCGGCGGCGTCGCGGGCGCCATCGTGTACTTCAGCGTGCTCGGCTTCGACAAGATCAAGATCGACGACCCGGTCGGTGCGACCAGTGTCCACCTCGTGTGCGGCATCTGGGGCACGCTGGCGGTCGGCATCTTCGGTGACCTGGCCGGTGGCAAGCAGATCATGACCCAGCTGACCGTCATCGCGGCCTACGGCGTGTTCACCCTGGCGTTCACCTTCATCGTCGGCGGTCTGATCAAGGCGGTCATGGGGCTGCGTGTCAGCGACGCCGAGCAGGTCGAAGGCCTGGACCTGGGCGAGCACGACATGGCCTGCTACCCCGACTTCTGCCCGACGCTCGTCAAGAGCTATCACCTGCGTGAGATGTAAATCCAACGGATTGGAATAATGTTGCTTACCCGTCGCCTGGGAGCAGGCGGCGGGTTTTTTCATGGCCGGGTTTCGCGTCAATGTCGCGGAAACGGGCGGTGGGCTTCGCGCTGCTGCCGCGCTGGGCACGGCGGTGCGGCACGCAGCGAACCAAACGCGTTTACAGCGTCGCCAGGTGGGCTGGGTGGCAGATGTGAGATTGGCCCGGACAAGTTGGGAGGTTTGGCACGGGCCTTGTAATAGGTCAGGTGTGCTACGGAGATTGGCTCCGTGTGTGTGCTAGAGAGACATTCACTTCTCCTTTCCCTGTTAAACCTGCCGCGGGTCGCCTCCCCCGCGGCAGGTTGTTTTTTGCGCTGTTATCGGGCGGGTCAGAACAGCGATCGGGGGGATATCGTAAACTGACTAAAACACGCCGATGCGCTGCACAAAGCGGCGGGGCCGGGGCGTGATCAATAGCAGACAGGAACACGATTGCGAGACGTCTGGGAAGAACTCTACCGGCAGCACCGCCAGGGCTTGTACTCCCTGGCCCTGTCGGTCACCGGCAACGCCGACCAGGCCGAGGATGCGATACATGACGCGTTTACCAGGCTGTTTCGACACACCGGCAAGCCCAAGGGCAACCCGGCGGCGTACATGTACATGTCCGTCCGCAACGCCGCGATCGACCAGATCCGACGCAACGTGCGCGACCGGCAGCGCCGCCAATCGATCTACGAGCAGGTCGACCCCGCCGCGGTCGGTCAAACGCACACCCCGGCCCACGCCGCGCTCGACACCGAACGGCAGCAGGCCGTCCGCGACGCGATGGACAATCTCAGCGACGAGCAGCGCGAGGTGATCGTCATGAAGATGTACGGTGGGCTGACGTTTGAACAGATCGCCGAATCGGTCGGAGCGCCGCTTTCGACCATCACCAGCCGATACCGCCGAGGACTGGATCGGCTGGAGCGAGGATTGCAAGCATGGACCTGAAAGATGAACAACACATCGAGCGGTTTCTGAAAGCCATGCCGCTGCGCCGGCCCAGCGACGCGCTCGACCGGCGTATCGCGGACATCGAAGACGCGCCGCCGCTGCGCTTCGGCGTGTCGCGCTGGATCACCGCCGCGTCGGCCATGGCCGCCATGGTGCTCGTCGGCGTCATCATCGGTTATTGGCAGCCGTCTGATCCCGCCTCCGACCCCGCGACGCAAACCGCGTGGATGGAGACCACGGTCGAGACCCGCAACACGATCGATGACGGCCTGGTGTGGGTCGGCCACAACGGTGCGCCCGTGCACCAGGTGCGTACGATCAACACCACCCGTGTCATCGTGCAGGAACAAGACACGCAGCGCACCTACGAGATCATGATCCCCCAGCAGCAGGTGGATTACGTCGAAGCCCAGCCGTTCTAACAACGCTTGGAGCCCATCATGTTTCGCTACACACCGATCATCACGGCCGTCGCGGTTCTGACGCTCGCCTCTGTGGCGCGCAGCCAGGCGCCGACGACCCAGCCGGCCGAAACCGCGCCCCCGGCCGAGCCAACAATCATCCGCGCCGATGATGCCGAGTCTCCGCCCCCGCCGGTCGCCTTCATGGGTATCACCGTCAACGACCTGACCGCGGAGCAAACCGAAGCCGCGGGCCTGCCGCAAGGCGTGGGTTTGCAGCTGTCGTACGTCGTGCCGCACGGCCCGGCCGACAAGGCCGGCCTCATCCAGGGCGACGTGTTGCACATGGCCAACGACCAGATCCTGGTCAACGGCCCGCAACTCCAGGTGCTGGTCCGCATGCACGACCCCGGCGACCAAATCGTGATGCGCGTCTTGCGCGACGGCAAGATCGAGCAGGTCCCCGTCGAGCTGGGCAAGTGGGAACCCCGCAAGCACGTCGTGCACTTTGAAAACCCCGAGATGCAGTTCGATCAGCAGGGCGGCGTCAGGGTCGCGGCCGACAAGCTGACCCTGCGCTATCGGGACGGCGAGTACCTCATCAGCTACACCAAGGGCGCCGACGGTGAGCACCTGACCTGCAACACCCTGGAAGGCGAGACGGTGTTTGACGGGCCGATCGATTCCGCCGAACAACGCGAGCAATTGCCCGACGACTTGCGTCAAAGAGTTGATAAAATACACGAGACGCTCAAGCGGCAACGGGTGCAGGTCCGACCGGCTCCCGACGCCAGCGAAGAAGCGGGAGCGGAAGTCGAACCGGAATCGAACGGTTCTGCCGAATAACAGAACCATCCGGGCGTGACGTGCGTCTGGTATACAGGCAGTCAGACCGATTCCAGAGCCGGAGACACGCTTGGGACGAACGACACGTCCATGGTTGTTTGGTGCATTTGCCATCGGGGTGATGGTCTGGGGTATCCTGCAATGGAACGCGGCACGCGTGGGGGCGCAACAGGCCGTACAGGCGCAAGCCGTCCTGGAAGGAAGACCGGTCGAGGACGGCTCTATTCTGGCCACCGGACCGGCGATGCTCGAGGTCGACCCCGACGCCGACTCGCTGCTGTCGCGGGCGAACGATTCGATCGAGATCGGCCAGTACCGTGATGCGCTGCTGATCCTGGATCACATCATCGCACACTACGGCCACGTGCCGCACCAGACCCAATCCGGCGTGTACCGTTCCATGCGACACATCGTCGAACGTCGCATCGCACAGCTTCCCCCCGAGGGATTGAACCTCTACCGGTTAAACGTCGAGGGCCACGCCCGCGCCCTGATCGGTGGCGATGTCAAAGATTGCCGCGACACCGAGGCGCTGAACGCGCTGGTCGACCGGTACTACCTCAGCACGATCGGTGACGACGCGGCTTACGCGCTGGCGATTCTTTCGATGGATCGCGGTGAGTTTGTCACAGCCCGGAAGCTGCTGCGTCGAATCCTCGAAGACTACCCCGATCCCTCGGTCGATCGACGCGCGGTATTGAATCGCCTCGCCGTTGCCGCGGCGCGAACCGGCGCGATCGACCTGGCCGACCGGTCTGTGGCGGAACTGCGTCGCCAGCCCGGTGTCCGCGCGGCGTCGGTCCGACGCGTGGAACAGATCGTCAACCGTTATCGCGGCGCCGCCCCCGGTCGCGCGGCTTCGGATTGGGCGATGAAGTGGGGTGACCCGTCGCGCACCGCGGTGATGCCGCCGCTTGGTGGCGACCCGATGCGTCACAAAATCGACCGCTTGGCGCTGGCCTGGGAGCACGCGTTCCCGCTCACCAACGAGAAAAACGTGTGGGGCCGCATGCGGATGCGGCTCGACAACTACGCCAAGCAGTCGTGGCCGAGCCTGTGGAAGCGCTGGCGCGATCAGCGGTGGTTGCCCGCCCAGCAGATGCTCGTGCGATCCGGGCGACTGTATTACAAGGCGCCCGAAGCGCTGCTCTGTCGAGACGCGGCGACCGGTGCGCTGATCTGGAAGTCGCCCAACCTGGCTTTCAACGCGACTCAATGGCGCCACAACCACGACGCTTCGGGTGATCCCGACTGGCCGGCCACCGTGGAAGAAATGCTGATGTTCGGCGATCAGGTCAGCGGCGACGTGACGCTGATCGACAACATCGTGTTCCACATCGAACACCACGACCAGGCGGTTTGGCTCAGCGACCAGGACGCGCAGCGCTCAGCCAGATCCAATCGTCAAATGCCACAGGGCAATCGACTGGTCGCCGTGGACGCAGAGACCGGCACGCGCCTGTGGAATCGCGGCCTGACGGCTGACAGGAGCAACACGCTCGGCAGCGTGCGTTTCCTCAACGCACCGGTCCCGGGTCCGATGGGGATGTTCGTGGTTGTCGATCGCGGCGGCGACGTGTACCTGGTCTCCCTCGAGCCGGAAACCGGGCGCATGCTGTGGGACCGCTACCTGTGTTCGACCCCGCGTCACCGGATGCCCCCGACCGCCACCGCCGCGGTGACGGTGCGGGATGACGAGGTCTACGTTGTCCCCGGCAGCGGCGTCGTCTTCTGCGCCGATGCGCTCGACGGCGAACTGAAGTGGGCCCGTCAATACCCGCAAACCATTCCCGACGAGAATCGACACCGTTTTCACAACCGCACAGCCATCGGACGAGAACACGGCACGCAAGGTTGGGAGGACAACGCCGTGTTCGTGACCGGCCCGGTGGCGGTGGTCGCGCCGTGGGACGCGCGAACGCTATTGCTGCTGGATCGAAGGACCGGACAGACCGTAAAGGACCCGCGATCCGGCGCCGCGATCGATCCGATTCTGATTGAACAACCGCGCTACTGCATCGGTCTGCACCGCGACCGACTCGTCACGGCGCAGGGCGATGAGCTTGTCGCGATGGACACGCGCGACGGCAGCGTAGTCTGGCGGGCGCCGATCGACGGCGCGACCGGGCGGGCGGCCCTGACCGAAGACGCGATCTACGCGCCGTGCGACGACCGCATCATGGTGGTCGAACTCGAAGCGGAAGGGCGGTTACGCGCGATCCTGCCGGCGATCACCCGCAGCGAAGGACCGATCGGCAGCCTCGTCTGCGACGGCGATCGACTGCTCGGCATCGGTCTCAGCCGCGTGTACGGCCTGATGGAGTCCGATCGCTATCTCGCTGCGCTGGATCAACGCATCGAACGCAACAACGACCCGGCGGACTTCCTGCTCCGCGCCGAACACCGATTGCTGCTGGAAGATCACGACCTGGCGATCGAAGACCTCCGCGTCGCCGGCCGATCTGAGGACATATCGGTCAACCGGCGTGCCAACACGCTGCTGTTCGACACGATGTTGTCGCTGGCGGAACACGAAACGTCCGAACCGCTGCTCTGGTACGACCGGGCACGCGAGCTGCTGGATTCGATCGAACACACCAAGGGCGAAGACCTGCGCTTGCGGAGCGCCCGAGCCGACCGACTGGCTTCCATCGGTCGCGCCTCTGACGCGCTGGCCATCTACATGGACATCGTCAAAGACGACGGCGCCGACTACGACGGCTTCGTCTCGATCGAAACGGGCGCAAGCAGATCGCGTTGGGTTTCTCCCGTTGAGCAGGTGGCAGCCGACGCTGCGGCGGGGCTGATCGAGCGGGGCACGGCCGAACAGGTCGACGAATACAACCGCCGCGCATCCCAAGCCTTGGCCGAGGCCCAGTCACAGCAGATGAAGGCCGCGCGTTACGAAGCGCTGGCCAGGCTGGCGGCGCGTTACCCGTTGACCGAGGCCGCCGGCGAAGCGATCGCGGCGCTGGGTGATTACCGGCTCGGCATGTCGCTCGAGTGGCACGAGGCCCAACTCAATCGCCTGACGCATCGACTCCACACGCCAACCGCGATGGCAGCCCACAGGACGCTGGCTGACTACTACGAGCGGGCGGGGCGGCACCACGATGCCATCGAGCAGTGGGGCACGTTCGGCAGGCGTTTCGCCGATCAGCCCCTCCTGACCGGTGACGCGACGCAAACCGCGACCGAGCTGGCGACACGGCACGTCGACCGTATCACCGCGGAACTGGCCGACCGTTCCGACACAACGGAAGGGCTGTCGCCGCCGCCGTGGAAGAAGCTGTGGGAGTTGCGCGGCTGGGGCAACTTCGTGATCGACGTGCCGGGCCGCAAGGCGTCGTCGTTCAATCGCGATTACGCCTTGGTCATCATCCGCAACAAGTCGACCCTCAACGCCGTGCGCAACGGCCAGAATCTCAACGAGCCGACCTGGAGCGTCGAACTGCCGCGCAACGTGACCAGCAACATCCACCAAAGCAGCGAGGGTGTGTTCTTCAACGGGTTGATCGATGGCAACGTGCTCGTTACGCGTGATCCCAAAGAGGGCAAGCTCCAGGCCATCGGCCTGGGCAGCGGCAATGTGCTTTGGGAAAAGGAGATCGAGGGTGTCGGCTTCGGCAACTATTATTACGAGTTCGACCTGCAGAATCGACAGAACCGGTTCGTCTCGAACACGGCGCTCGGTGGGGGCGTGCTGACCCAGTGGCGCGTGGATGACGACCGATTCGATGAGATCGTCGCGCTCGACTTGATCACGGGCAAGAAGATGTGGTCTCGGTCCATACGCGACCGCGTCGTGTCGGCCATCTGGTCTCACGACGGCTACGTCATGGTCTTCACCGATGGCTTTGCGCGGCTGATGGTCTGCGATGGACAGACCGGTCGCGTCGTGCGCGAGATCGCGTTCGACGACGCGCTGGTCGGCGGGCCGATCCTCTGGGAGTCCGGTCGGATGATTTATGGCACGCAAAACCGGCTGGCCGCGATCGACCTGGCCATGGGTCAACCCGTCTGGGAGCTGGAGCAGAGCGTTCGCGCAATCCGCCCGCTCGGTCACAACGTGCTCGTGACGCGTACGTCGCGCCAGGGGCTCCGCGTGATCGACACCGTGACGGGGCGTGTGCTGCACACGTTCGACCGAGGTTCTTTCGACTTGAACTTCCAGTTCTACGAGGAAGCGCTCGCCGCGGACGGCAGGGAGCTGTACCTGCTGGGCATGAAGAACGGCAACTACGACCGGTTCGTCCTCGTGATTGTGGACCTGGCCACCGGTGAAGTCCGGCAAACCATCGAGTTCCAGGACCGCTTTGCGACCGCGCTCACCGCGCGGTACCTCGCCGACGCCGGCGAGTTCATCCCGTGGATCGTCCGCGAGGTGAAAGACGGCAACAGCACCGGTCGCTGGCAGGTGGTGTTTTATCGCAAGTCCACCGGTGAGCGGTACACCGAACACGAGCTGCCGACCCGTCGCGGCAACAACGCGTTCGATGCCACGCACCGCACGCCGTGCATCGCCGGCGGCATGCTCTTGCTCGCCGGTCACAACGGCATCACCGCGTTCGGCACGGACCGCGATCCGCAGAAGAATGTGACAAATGAGACGGGCATTGGCGGCGTGCACACCGTTCAAAACGGTGAAACCCTCTTCGGCATCGCCGAACGCTATTATGGTGACGGCGATCACTGGAAGCACATCTACAACAGCAACCGGGACGTGCTCGCTTCGCCGCACCAGCTGCGCGTGGGTCACCGGCTAAAGATCCCGCCGCTGCCGGATACCGTTCGCGGCGGCGTGATACAGGAGGCGGAATGAATCGGGTCCAACAACAACGCGGCCGATCTAAGGATCGCGTGACGCTGCACCTGTCGATGGTGATGGCGTGTGGTGCGGGGCTGTTGTTGTTGTTGTTGTGGATTGGCCCGTCCCCCCAGGCGCACGCCCAGCGCGTGCCGACGCGCCCGCACCTGATCACCGCCCAGGCCGAGGTCGCGATCAAGAAGGCGCAGGCCTACCTGGTCCGCACGCAGTCGCGCGACGGCTCGTGGCGATCGGGTGGCAGCTACGAGTCCTACCCCACCGCGATGACCTCGCTGGCGGGCATCGCGCTTATGGCCGGCGGCCACACCCCCGTCGAGGGCCAGTACGCCAAGAACGTCCGCCGCGCCGTCGATTACATCATCGGCTCGGCCAACCCCAACGGCCTGATCGCGCGCATGGGTGAAGAGCAACGCCCGATGTTCGGACACGGCTTCGCCATGCTCTTTCTCGCCGAGGCCTACGGCATGGAGCAGGACACCGCCCGCCAGGCGCGCATCAAGCGTGTGCTGACCAAGGCCGTCGAACTCACCGCCAAGAGCCAGAGCCGATACGGCGGCTGGCTGTACACGCCGGACTCCGGCGGCGACGAGGGCGCCGTCACCGTCACCCAGGTCCAGGGCCTGCGCGCCGTGCGCAACGCCGGCATCCGCGTGCCCAAGGCCACCATCGACAACGCCATCCTCTATATCGAGAAGAGCGCCAACTCCGACGGCGGCATCCGCTACACCGCCCGCGGGGGCGGCTCGTCACGCCCGCCCATCACCGCCGCCGCCGTCGCCGTGCTCTACAACGCCGGCGACTACGACAACCCCGTCGCCGAGCGCTGCCTGGCTTACCTCAAGAAACTCACCCGCGGCAACAACTACAGCCGCGCCTTCTCCGGGCATCGCTACTACGGCATGCTCTACATGTCGCAGGCGATGTACCTGTCCAGCGAGGAAAACTGGGAGTCCTACTTCCCCGTCATCCGCGAAGAACTGATCCGTACCCAGGCCACCAACGGCAGCTGGATGGGCGACAGCGTGGGCACGACCTACGGCACGTCCATCGGCCTGATCACGCTGCAGCTGCCCTACAAGTACCTGCCGATTTACCAGCGGTGAGACGACCGCGATTTGGGAGTTGAATATGACCGACGCACCAGGCAATGTGAACGACACCCCGCTGGCCGACAGCGAGATGCAGGCCGTCGCGACGCTGGCCGAGTCTTACCATCGCGTCAAGCAGGAGCTGGGCAAGGTGATCGTGGGACAGGAGCAGATCATCGATCAGCTGCTCATCGCGATCTTCAGCCAGGGCCACTGCATGCTCGAGGGCGTGCCCGGCCTGGCCAAGACGCTCATGGTCTCCACGCTCGCCCGGTGTTTCGAGATGGAGTTCAACCGCATCCAGTTCACCCCCGACCTGATGCCCTCCGACGTCACCGGCACCGAGGTGATCCAGGAAGACAAGGCCACCGGCTCACGCGAGTTCCGCTTCCTGCCCGGTCCGATCTTCTCCAACATGGTGCTCGCCGACGAGATCAACCGCACGCCGCCCAAGACGCAGGCGGCCATGCTCGAGGCGATGCAGGAGAAACACGTCACCGTCGGTCGCACCGAACACAAGCTGCCGCGCCCCTTCTTCGTCCTCGCCACGCAGAACCCCATCGAGCAGGAGGGCACCTATCCGCTGCCCGAGGCCCAGCAGGACCGCTTCATGTTCAAGCTCTTCGTCGATTACCCCTCTTATGAGGAAGAGTACAAGATCGCCGAGGTCACCACGGCCCACTTCGATCCGTCCGTCGCCACCGCGCTGA
>JANQJT010000301.1 GCA_028281485.1 Phycisphaeraceae bacterium | reverse complement strand
AGCGTGGGGGTTCCGCCGCCGACGAAGATGGTGCGGATGGGGGGGAGGGGGAAGGTTGCGGCGGCCTTGATTTCGGATGCGAGGCGGTTGGCGAACTGGAGCTGGCGGTCGCGGTCGTCAACGATGGAATAGAAATCGCAGTAGTGGCACTTGTGAAAGCAGAAGGGGATGTGGATGTAGAGGGAGAGGTAGGGGAGGGTGTGGGCGTGGGACAGGTGTTGGGCGATTGCGGAAGGTGTTTGAAGCCGATCGGTTGGGTCGGTACACTGGAATTGTCGTAATGAGTGGTTTTTGCCCAAGTTAGGTCTGCTTTATGGAAATCACGCTTGTCATGTTCAAGGCCGACGGGAGCCGCAAGGATTTTCCGTTGATCAAGCCGAAGGTGGTGGTGGGCCGCAAGAACACCTGCGACCTTCGTATTCCGCTGCCGAGCGTGTCGCGTCAGCACTTCGCGATCGAGCGTGAGGGCGAGACGGTGACGCTTCGTGACCTGGGCTCGAGCAATGGGACATTCTACAACGACGAGCGTGTGATGGAGGCGGAGCTGAGTGCGGGGGACCAGGTGAAGGTCGGACCGGTGACGTTTGTGGTGGTGATCGACGGGGAGCCCGCGGAGATCGATCCGGTGCGTACGGTGCTGGACGGCGCGGGCGAGCGCGCGGGCGAGCGCGCGGGCGAGGCTGAGGCGCCGTTGGATGCGTCGGCGTTGGAGGCGGACCTGGGTGCGTCGGACACGGGTGAGGCGATGGCGGCGAGCCTGCTGTCGGATGACGACGACGATGATGATTTTGAGGTCATGGCCATGCTCAACGACGAGGATGACGATGACGATCCTTTGAGCGCGTTGGATGCGCTGGAGGGGGAGCCGGGGGACTCGGGCATTCCGATGCTCGAAGACGATGATGACACTAAATAGCCCGCGGTGATCGGCGTCACCGAGCGGGCGAAAATCAGGCAGTTGAGATGGACCAGGACAGGTAGCCCGGTCGGCGGAGTCGTCGGCGGGCGTTTGCTATAAAGGACAGGACGATGAACAACCCCCCTCGATTAGCGATTGCCGGCGTGACGGGAGCCGTCGGCCAGGAGTTTTTGAGAATCCTCGAGCAGCGGGATTTCCCGTTTGCTTCGTTGAAGCTGATTGCCAGCGCGCGTTCGGCCGGCAAGACGATCACCTTCAAGGGTGAGACATACACCGTTGAGGAGCTGACGGAGGATTCTTTTGAGGGTGTGGATCTGGCGCTGTTCAGCGCGGGCGGCTCGGCGAGCAAGCGGTTTGGTCCGGCTGCGGCTGCGGCGGGCTGTGTGGTGGTGGACAACAGCTCTGCGTTTCGGATGGACCCGGAGGTGCCGTTGGTGGTGCCGGAGGTGAATCCGGAGGCGGCGTTTGAGCACAAGGGGATCATCGCGAACCCGAACTGCTCGACGATCATCATGAACGTGCCGGTCTGGCCGTTGCACCGGCTGGCGGGCGTGAAGCGCGTGGTGGTGAGCACGTACCAGGCGGCGAGCGGCGCGGGCGCGGCTGCGATGGCGGAGCTTGAGCAGCAGGCGCGGGACTGGGTGGCGGGTGATCCGATCACGCAGGACATCTTCGGTCGCCAGTACGTGTGGAACCTGTTCAGTCACAACTCGGACATCGATCCGGCGACGGGTTACAACACCGAAGAGACGAAGATGATCAAGGAGACGCGGAAGATCTTCGGGACGGAGGACATCAGCGTTTCGGTGACGTGTGTGCGTGTGCCGGTGCTGCGGGCGCACTGCGAGAGCGTGAACCTGACGTTTGACCGTGAGGTGAGCGAGGCCGAGGTGCGTGTGGCGCTGGCCGCGGCGCCGGGCGTGAGCGTGATCGATGATCGGGAGGCGAACCGTCACCCCGAGCCGCTGATCGCATCGGATGAGGATGATGTGTATGTCGGTCGCATCCGCCGGGATTTGGGACAGGACGGCGGTGTGGGGATCGAGATGTTTATCGCGGGCGATCAGATCCGCAAGGGTGCGGCGTTGAACGCGGTGCAGATCGCGGAGCTGCTTCTGGAGCGTGTGCCGGCGAGCTGATCGTATTGGGTAATGTAGATCGTGCGGCGCGGCCTTCGGGTCGCGTCTTTTTTGTGTTGCGGGGGGACTATCGGACGGGAAGGGATTTGTAGTTTTTGCTTAAGGACGGGGTTTGGCGGGTCGAAATGAGTATGGGTCACGTCCATTGCGGCGTAGCGGGTTCTGGTCAGGCGATCGTTGTGTTCGCCTAGCGAGAGACCGATGAACAGTCGCCGACGGCCCCATCCCGAGATTCATGCGGAAACGACGTGCGTGATGAGCGTGCGTGTTGTTTTGTTGCGCGGCTTGGCTGGGTGTGTTGGTGGTGTGGGTAAGCATGCTGCTCATGTGTCGGGTGAAGAGTTATTCTGCGGGGATGGAACCTGCCCGGTGTTGTAAATCTTCCCGACCTATTCCGGTGGAAGCGGCGGCCTTTGTCAGGGGCCGCCGTTTTCTATTGGTTGTGATGAGGGGGTCAGAGATCGGTTTCGAGTGCGAGGCCGTCGTATGCGAGGGCGACGTTGTCGGGGAGCTTGGGGTCGAGTTCGGCGTGTTTGATGTCGTGAGCGATGTGTGTGAGGTAGGCGCGGCGGGGTTGGAGCTGATCGATGATGGTGAGGGCCTGGTCGATGGTGAGGTGTGTGGGGTGGTGTTTGTAGCGTAGGCCGTCGAGGATGAGCAGGTCGAGGTCTTGGAGGTGGGGCCAGGTTTCGGGGGGGATGTTTGAGACGTCGGTGCAGTAGGCGAGGTTGGCGATGCGGAAGCCGAGGACGGGGAGCTTTCCGTGCAGGAGGCGGAGGGGGAGGATGTCCTGTCCGAAGAGTGTGAGGGGGGCGAGCGGGTTGATGGGGTGGGTGATGAGCGAGGGGATGAAGGAGTCGTTGATGTTTTTGTGGGGTTGGAAGATGTATTGGAAGGTGTGGTGGAGGTATTCGATGACGCGGGGTTCGGCGAAGAGGTCGATGGGTTGGTTTTGGAGGGCGTTGAATCGTCGCAGGTCGTCGAGGCCGAAGACGTGGTCGGCGTGGTTGTGTGTGTAGATGACGCCGTCGATGCGGTCGATGTCGTGTCGGACCATCTGTTGACGGAGTTCGGGTGCGGTGTCGATGAGGATGCGTCGGGTATGGCCTTCTGGGTCGGGGAGTTCGATCATGGCGGCGGTGCGGTCGCGGCGGTCGCGGGGGTCGTGGCTGGTGCAGACGGGGCATCGGCAACCGATCATGGGGATGCCGGCGGAGGTTCCGGTGCCGAGGAGTGTGATGGTGAGTGAGCGGGGCATGGGGTCATGGTAGCGGGGGCGGGGGGAGGCGTGAAGATGTGTGAGGGAGTGTGGCGCTCAGTCGCGTTGGCGTGTGAGTTGGAGGCGTTGCTGCTCGGCGGAGAAGCGGCAGACGTTGTCGGTGACGAAGGCTTCGTGGGCGGGGTTGTGCTTGAACTGGAACTGGATGCCGACCTGGATCTCGTCGTTGTCGATCTTGTTGACGCGGATTACGCGACCGACGACGGCGATGGGGTGAGCGAAGCGGGGGAGGGTGATCTCGAGCCAAAGGGGCGTGACGTCGTTGAAGAGTGGGGCGTTGGCTGCGTCGGTGATGAGGGCGATGCCGTTGCCGGAGATGTCGAAGATGCGTGTGGGGATGGGGTTTCCGAGTTGGGGTCGGATGGTTTCGCCGATCATGTTGGGGTGTTTGTGTGTGTGTTCGTTGGCTGATTCTGCGAGGCGGACGGAGGCGATATCGGCGATGGGCCGGACGTAGAGGGGGGGTAGCGCGA
>JANQJT010000299.1 GCA_028281485.1 Phycisphaeraceae bacterium | reverse complement strand
CGGAGGCCATGACCGGCGCCCCGACGAGCTGCTTGACGCCGGAGACCATGACGGTGGGGCCCTGGCGGTAGAGCTGGGCGCCCATGCGGGTGAGCTCGGCGACGTGGAGGAATCGCTCGGGGAAGATCTTCTCGGTGATGATGCTGTTGCCGTCGGCCAGGGTGAGCAGGGCCATGAGCTGGGCCTGCAGGTCGGTGGGGAAACCGGGGTGCGGCTGGGTGGCGACGACGATGGGGTTGAGCTTGCCGTCGGGCACGGTGACGGCGACCTTGGCGCGCAGCGGGTCGGCGTCTTCGAGTGTTTCGATTTGCACGCCGACGGCTTCGAGGCGATCGGTCACGGCGGTCAGGGCGTCCAGCGGGCAGTTCTCGATCACCACATCACCGCGCGTGACGGCGGCGGCGCACATGAACGTGCCGGCCTCGATGCGGTCGGCCATGACGGTGTGCTCGACGCCGCGCAGCGACGGGACGCCCTCGATGGTGATGCGGGGCGTGCCGGCGCCGCGGACGTGGGCGCCCATGGCGTTGAGCGTGTTGGCCAGGTCGACGATCTCCGGCTCGCACGCGGCGGACTCGATGACGGTCGCGCCGCGCGCCAGCGTGGCGGCGGACATGACGTTGGCCGTACCCAAAACCGTCGAGCCGAACTGGCCTCCCATGAACACGCGCGTGCCGACCAGCTCACGGGCGGAGACGGTGATGTCGCCGCCGTGCAGTTCGACGGTGGCGCCCAGGGCCTCGAGGCCGCGCAGGTGCAGGTCGATCGGGCGTTCACCGATCGCGCAGCCGCCGGGCATGGAGACCACGGCCTTGCCGCGTTTGGCGAGCAGCGGGCCGAGCACGCAGACGCTGGCGCGCATCGTGCGGACGATGTCGTAGTGCGCGTGGCAGTTCAGCTCGTCGACCACCTCGATCTCCATCGTGCCCTCGTCGGAGTAGGAGACGTTGCAGCCGAGCTGGCCCAGGAGGCTGGCCATGTTGCCGATGTCCGACAGCTGGGGCACGTCGTGTAGGGTGACCGGCCCGTCGGCGAGGAGGGCGGCGGCCATGATGGGCAGGGCGGCGTTCTTCGAGCCGTTGACGGAAACGGTGCCTCGCAGGGTGTGGCCGCCTTCGATCTGAAAGATATACATGTATCGGGTCTCGGTGCCTGTGCTGAACGGGATCGTACGCGAAGGGTGCAGAATCTGCGACCGGTGCGTGTTAACGATAGAATCGGCCAAAGCGAGGTGATCTCATGAAACAACCCGGCCCCACGTGTCCGATGAGCCGAGCCGACGTGATCGACACGTACTTCATGGAACATCGGGCGAAGCTGATCGACATCGCGGCCTTCCTGGATCGTGTCGAAAGAGCAATTGAAGACGCCGCGTCAGACGACGTTCGCGTCGTGGCGCTGCGGCAGGCGGCGGGCATCCTTATCGATGGGGACGGTGACCGGGCGCAGCGCATCCTCGACCTGTTTTCCGACCACACTACTGAGCCGATCGAGCGGGCCCACACGCAGGGCGCGATCGGCGTCGATCCCAATGGCCCATACGGACAGGGGGCGTGAGCTTAGATGAAGTACATCGATCCACACGTGCACATGGTGAGCCGGACGACGGACGACTACGCCCAGATGGCGCAGGCGGGGTGCGTGGCGGTGAGCGAGCCGGCCTTCTGGGCGGGGTTCGACCGGTCCAGCGCCGCGGGGTTCCGAGACTATTTCTCACAGCTCACCGAGCACGAGCCCAAGCGGGCGGCGGCGTACGGGATCGATCACTACTGCTGGCTGTGCATCAACCCCAAGGAGGCCGAGGACCCGGGTTTTGCGCGGGAGGTAATGGCGTTGATCCCCGGGTTCCTGGATCGGCCGAACGTGCTGGGGATCGGGGAGATCGGGCTGAACAAGAACAGCCGCAACGAGCTGGAGATCATGGAGGCGCAGAACGAGCTGGCGGTGAGCCGGGGCCTGCTGATCCTGGTGCACACGCCGC
>JANQJT010000292.1 GCA_028281485.1 Phycisphaeraceae bacterium | reverse complement strand
GGACAAGGTCAGCGCGTTGGCGTCGGTGCGTTACACCGATGAGCCGTTCGGGGGCAAGTGCGTGGGGCACAACGTGGCGCTGGACTACGCGCGGGCGCGTGCGAAGGGGCGGGGCGGTTACGACTACTGGTGGGTGTTGCACAACGACGTGCGTTTCGACGGCGCGGTCGACCCGGCCCAGACGCTGATCGATGCGCTGGAGAGCGACGAGCGCATGGCGATCTGCTCGCCTTACAACGTCGACGGTCAGTTCCCGCAGGGCTATCCGCGGGACGGGCGGGCGTGGCACGCGGAATGCGTTTGTGATTACCTGGGCTTCATGATGAAAGACGCGGCGCTGAGTGCGTGCGGTTTTCTCAACCCGGCGTTCAAGTTCTGCTGGGGCGCGATCCACGAGCTGAGTTACAAGCTGTACCGCGACGGCTGGTTCATCGCGTACAGCGACGTGCTGGGGATGAAACACCTGGGCGGTTCGACGTACGGCCAAAAGGGCACGGGCACGATCAGCCGGGACGATTATCAAGAGAACGCGATGCGGTTCGCGTACGACTACTTCCGTGAAAACTACGGCGAGAACTGGGACGAGCTGTTCTGGGACGCGGCGCAGGGTCACGGCATAGAGTTCAACGCGTACACGTATCACCGCGGGTATTGGTCACGCGGGTTTGATGACGGTGAGCTTGCGCAGCGGCGGGGGCGATTGGAAGACGCGGCGACGCGCTGCGGCGTGAAGATCGAGCGGCCGGGGCGCACGCACGATCGGCGCAGCGGGGATGGTGACGATGCGCAGCCGACGCTTGAGGTGTTCGAGCGGATGGCGGCGTTGCACCCGTGGTTTGTGCCGGTGGACTTGGGCGGCGTGCGCGTGGTGCCGGGGATGGGCACGGAGTGGCGTGCGGACTGGTTGAGCAATCGGATCGCGTGTCGTCATCGCGTGCTGGTGGACGGCGTGCTGGAACGGATCGAGATGTCGGGCCGAAGCGTGTTGGACCTGGCGTGTAACTGTGCGTACTGGTCGGCGCGATACGCGGAGGCGGGGGCGTCGCGGCTATTGGGCATCGAGGGGCGACCGAAGCACGTGGCGCAGGCGGAGCTGTACTGGCAGACGAATCGTTTTCTGGACGCGGGGCGTGTGCGGTTTGAGTTGGGGGATGTGTCGAGCGACGCGACGTGGGAAATGATCGAGGCGGCGGGGCCGCACGACGTGACGCTGTGTGCGGGGATTCTGTACCACGTGCCGGACTACGCGGAGGTGATCCGCCGGATCGATGGTGTGACACGCGAGGCGATCGTTATCGACACGCGTGTGGGCAGCGAAGACGAGCAACTGATCACCGAGCCGGGTGACCTGAACTTCAACGCGATTCCCGAGGCGTTGGACAAGCGCGTGCCGCACCTGCCGAAGATGCTGGCGCTGCTGGACGAGCTGGGTTACGACGCGGAGGTGTTGGCGGCGGACTTTGGTGCGCCGGACGGGTTGCGGAACGTGGATGATTACTCGGCGCAGCGTCGTGTGACGGTGGTGGCGGTGCGGCGTGTGACGGCAGAGCGCGTGGCGCCGGAGCTGATGGGCGGTGATGGAACCGTGCGTTTGCACCTGGGGTGTGGCGCGGAGAAGTGGGAGGGGTGGGTGAACGTGGACGCGAACGCGGCGTGCGGGCCGGACGTGGTGACGCCCGCCGATGCGCTGCCGATGTACGCCGACGCGAGCGTGGACGCGATCGAGGCGAATCACCTGTTTGAGCACTTCACACCGGCCGAGGCGCGGGCGGCTTTGAAAGAGTGGGCACGCGTGCTCAAACCGGGCGGGAGCTTGGCGCTCGAGCTACCGAACCTGCGGGGGTGTATCGACGTGATCGGCAAGGCGAGCGATCCGCACGGGTATGACATGGGGATGATCGGGTTGTTTGGTTATCCGCCTCTGGTGGAAAGAGACGGTTTGTGGCAGGTGCACAAGTGGGGTTGGACGCCGGCGACGCTGGGCGAGGCGTTGGCGGACGCGGGGTTCACGGACGTGACGGAGGAGGCGGTGACGCAGACGTGGCGTCACGCGGCGAAGCTGGGGCGTGACATGCGGATCACGGCGAAGCGCGGCGGCGTGAACGTGGTCGTGTGTGACGACGTGTCGGAGGCGCAGCCCGGGGTGTGATGTGGGGGATCGGATCAGGCGGTGATGCGTAGGTTGACGGTGGGTCCGAACGTTTCGTTGGCGGCCCAGTTGTTGCCGTCGGTGCACGTGGAGCAGGGTGTGATGGGGTTGCCGCATCCGGTTTGCTTGCGGAGGGCGTCGGCGCGGGGGCCGAAGTAGGCGTTGTGGACGGAGGTCTCGGTGAGGTTGCCGAGGGCGAGGTCGAGATTGGTGTCGAGGTTGCAGGGGGAGAGGGTGCCGTCGTGTCCGATGACGAGGTAGCCGACCTGCCAGACGTTGCACCGGCCGGCTTTGATGTGGGGGTCGGTGATCTTTCCGCCGTAGCTGAGCACGCGTTTGAGCAGGACCTGGTCTTCGGGGCCGAGCTGGGGTTGCCAGTGGTTGAGGAAGGCTTCGCGCTGGCCGGGGCGGTCGTTGTGTGAGCTTTTCACGTAGACGATTCGGGTGGGGCGGTGGTCGGCGCGGGCCAGCCAGTAGGCGATCTTTTCGTTGACGGCTGCGACGCGGTCGTCGCCTTCGACGGTGTTGCCGTCGAGGTCTTTGCAGGGGCCGGGCCGGACGTGGTTGTAGAGATCGGGGCTGATCGCGTCGACGGACAGGCGGACCATGTCTAGGCCGGCGTCGACCCAGGCGTCCATCATGGGCCGGGTGAGCAGGGAGATGTTGGTGTTGGTTTCGATGCGGAAGTTCTGGTGTCGGCCGAGGTGGAGGATGTAATCGATGTAGTCGGGGTGGAGGGTTTGTTCGCCGAAGAAGCCGAGCTCGACGCAGCGCGCGGTGCGTGTGCACTCATCGACGGCGCGCTCGAAGACGTCGCGTGACATGAATCCGCCCTTGCGGTTGTACGGTGCGCCGGCGGGTTGTGCGGGATCGTCCTGGTAGGCCTGCGGGCAGAAGGGGCAGCGGTAGTTGCAGACGTTGGTCAGTTCGATGGAGACCAGCAGTCGCTTGTCTGGATGGAGGGCGGGGCTGTCAGGCGGCGGCGTCGCCATGGCTGGCCTCCAGGAACTCGTCGGGGTTGTAGAGTCGGCGGGGGTGCCACAGCGCGAGGACGGGGCCGGCGAATTGGGCGTGCAGCGCGTCGCGTCGTCGGTCGACGTGAGCGGGGTTCATGTTGGCGAGGATGACGCCGTGGGGATCGGTGTGCAGGGCCTGGGCGTCGGGCAGGACGGGCAGGTCGCGGTAGGTGAGCTGTTGGAAGGCGGGTGCGTTTTCGGCGACGGCGTGGACGTGGAGGCCGGCTTGGTGACAGCCGCGCCACACGCCGTAGATGTTCTTGGCCAGGTCGGCGATGACGACGTGTTGGATGCGGTGGCGCACGGCCCAGTCGGCGATGCGCATGGCGATGAGTTCCTGTTCGAAGACGACCTCGAAGGTGGACGCGTCGAAGCGCGAGCGGTGGGTGTTTGAGACGTGGTGCCAGCGGGATTCCCAGACGGCGCGGCGGACGGCGTTGTGCTGGTCGAGGTGGTTGCCGATGGCGGTGTAGCGTTGCAGCCAGTCGGCGCGGTAGGCGTCACGGTCGGGCGCGGGGATGTAGCGGTTCGCGAGGATGAGGTTGTTGCGCAGGTCCATGCGGACGGTGAGTGCGGTAGGCCTGCCGGTGGGGTTCTTATCGTGGTGGAAGACGAGGTCTTCGAATCGCTCGACGGCGTAGCCGGCCTGCCAGAGACGGAAGCTGAGGTCGTACTCCTCGGCTTGTCTGAAGAACTCGGGGTCGAACAGGCCGACGTCTTTGAGGGCTCGGGTGCGGAGGAGCGTGGCGCAGCCGATGAAGACGGTAGGCATGGCGGAGGCCTCGAGCGAGCCGTCGGGCAGCTCGACGCGACCGGTGACGGCGCCGCACTGGGGGTTGTGTTGCAGGTAATCGATCGCGCGTTCGACGGTGCCGGGCGCGGGGTAAGAGTCGTCGTCGAGGATGAGGATGAAGTCACCGGTGGCGCGGCGGATGGCGTGGTTGCGTGCGGGCATGCCCTCGTTCTTGTCCAGCGGGATGACGGTGGCCTGGGGGTGGTGCGCGGCGAGCTGGGCGCGGGTGTCGTCGGTCGAGGCGTTGTCGACGATGAGGGTTTCGACGTCAGAGGCGGGGAGGGTGAGGTGGGCGTCGATCAGGTCGAGCGTCTGGCGCAGTTGACGGCTGCGATCGCGTGTGATGATCACAAGACTCAATAGCATCACGTTTCCTCCTTTAGCTTCTGTCTTATCTCCCGGACGATGCGGCCGATGCCGGCCGTGTAGCTGAACGTGTCGGCGACGTAGCGGCGCTGCCGATCGGTGATCGCGGCGCGGGCGTCGTCGTCGTGGATAAAGGTTTCGATGCGGTTGCGGAGCGAGTCGGCGCAATCGAAGCCGACGGCGTCGAGATCGGGCAGGGCGGTGGTGTCGGGTCGGACCAGGCCGCACGCGAGCCAGTCACGCACGACGGCGACGGGATCGCCGATCCAGTGCAGCGGGGCGGCGTCGGATTGCAGATCGTCGGGCAGGTCGGCGGCGCGTTGTGTGTCAGGTTGTTCGGTGAGGTGTGCGGCGATGCGTTGGGCCAGGCGATCAAACGGGTGGTTGCGGACGAGGAAGAAGCCGCCGGCGGCGATGCCGTCGAGCAGTCTTTGGTGGGTGCACTGGAAGGGGACGACCTGTAGGTTGACCCGTGCGCGTCGTGTGAGTTGTTGGAGGGGTTGGCCGTATGCGACGGGGCCGCGCGCGTGAGGTGCGAAGCGGGGATGGTTTTCCCAGCCGTGTCCGTAGAGGCAGAGGTTGAGGTCGAGTTGCTCGGCGATGTCCGCGGCCCAGGCGATGGCCTGCTGGCGGTAGAGGTTGTTGTTGAGCTGATTGAAGAGGATGTGGACGAGGGCGTCGCGTTTGACGGTGTCGTCGATGCGGCCGGTGTGGTCGAGCTCGGTCTGTTCGAGGATGCGCTGGATGTCGGTCTGCGCGGGCAGGGCTTCGTCGCGATCGTAGACCGCGGCGATGCACCGGCAGCAGTCTTCGACCATCGCGGCGGCGATGGGCTGATGACGGAAGTTATCGACGATGTCTTCGATGAGCTGGTCGGTGGGCGTCGAGGCGTTGGAGACGAAGACGAGGTCTTCGCCGTTGGCGATGGAGGCGGCGGGCAGTTGGGGCAGTCGGGTGAGCTTGCTGAGGGCGATGCACCGGTCGGCGGGGTAGCGGTACTCGCGGCTGTATCGGTCGGCGACGGCGGTGAGGACGTAGTCGCGCAGCTTGACGGTCTTGCCGGCCGCGGGGGTGATGAGGTTGGGCAGGTGGTCCTGCACCCAGCAGACGAAGGGGATGTTGTCGGGGATGAGGCCGTTGAACTCGCTGCGGAGGTGATCGATCTGGAAGATGAGGTCGGGCTTGAAGGCGGCGATCGAATCGAGCACGGCCGAGGCGTTGCAGCGTAGGTGGTCGGCGGGTTCGATGAGGGTTTGTGTTTCCCAGCCGATCTGCTCGAAGGCGTGTGCGGTGTCGGCGGTGGCGTATTGCAGCACGGTGGTGAAGCGGCTGGTGAACAGCAGGGCGCGCGGCGGGCGCGGCGGGTTGTCACCGAACAGTTCGGCGAGCCTGTCGGCGGATTGGGCGGCGTCCCACTCGTTGACTTTGAGTTGTTGGTTGGCGTCGTGTTGGTTGCGTGCCTTGGCGGCGGGGGTGATGAGCCGGTCGACGAGGGCGGCGTTGGTGGGTTGGCCGAAGACGACGTGGGAGGGGGTGAGCAGGTGGGGGGTGTCGATGAGCAGGCGTTCGAGTGTTTCGCCGGCGTTCGGGCCGAGGCACCACTGAATGCGCGGCTGGGCGATCGCGCCGGTCAGGTCGCGTGTCATCATGACGAGGCGCACCAGGGCGAGGTCGGGTTCGACGACGTAGACAACCTGCTGCTGGGTGTGCAGCATGTCGGGTGGGTTGATGGCGAGGTGGGCGAGCAGTGCGCCGTCGCCGAGGCCGGCGAGGGTGATGGGTTGGTCTTCTTCAACGGTCTTGTCGAGGGTGGGTTGGATCTGATCGAGCGTGGTGTTGGAGAGGGGTTGGGGGGCGTGGTCGGTGGTGCGGACGACGGTGAGGCCGGCGTCGGTAGGGGTGATCTGGTAGCGGTCGGTGTCATCGGCGGAGGCGATGGGGGCGACGAGGTCGGGCTGGTGGGTTTTGAGCGTGGCGAGGTTGCGGGCGAAGGTGTGCAGCAGGTGGACGGTGGTGTCGCGATGGATGACGCGGCCGAGTTGCTTGGCGGCGTCGTCGAAGCGCCCGGCGCGCAGATCGGCCTCGGCCTGTGAGAGCAGGTCGGCATTAGACAAGCCCGCGGCTTGGGGTTTCTGGGCCGCCGTCTGAGGGGGGTTCATACCCTAGTTATCGGCCGCCCCGCGTCGCTGGCATGAGCGACCGGCGGTACACTAACCGTATATGAACAGTGTTCCAGAAAGCGCCAAGACCCGGGCCGCGGCATTGCGTGAGCAGTTGCACCGCCACAATCGGCTGTATTACGTGGAGGCGGCCCCGGAGATCACGGATCGGGAGTTTGACGCGTTGCTGGCGGAATTGGGGGACCTGGAGGATCGGTATCCGCAACTGGTTCGGCCGGACAGCCCGACGCAGCGCGTGGGGGGCGAGCCGATCGATGGTTTCGAGACGGTTGCGCACGCGATGCCGATGATGAGCATCGACAACACGTACGAGCGGGCGGACTTCGACAAGTGGGTCGAACGCGTGGCCAAGGGGCTGGGGGGAGATGGTGAGGGGGAGTTGTTTGGTGGAGAGGGGACGCGGTTTCTGTGTGAGCCGAAGGTGGACGGGGTGGCGATCTCGCTGCGCTATGAGGATGGGGTGTTGGTGCGGGCGCTGACGCGCGGGGACGGGCGACGGGGCGACGACATCACGGTCAACGCGAAGACGATCGGGGCGATCCCGCTGGTGTTGGACAGGTCCAGGCGTGCCGTGCCGACGGTGCTGGAGGTGCGCGGTGAGGTGTTCATGACGTACGGCGCATTCGAGAAGATGAACGATGCGCGCGAGGCGGAGGGGCTGGAGCGGTTCGCCAACCCGCGCAACAGCACGGCGGGCGCGCTGAAACAGATCGATCCGAAGCAGGTCGCCAAGCGCGAGCTGGCTTTTTACGCGCACGGGCGCGGCGTGATCGAGCCGGCGGATCATTTCGAGACGCTGGGTGAGATGTTGGAGGCGCTGCGCGACTACGGCGTGCCGACGAATCCGGGCTGCGCGGTGGTCGACAGCGCCGACGCGGCGTGGGATTACATCGAGACGTTTGACCAGACGCGCCGCGGGTTGGATTTCCCCAACGACGGCGTGGTGGTGAAGGTCGACGCGATCGCGCAGCAGGAGAAGCTGGGCGCGACGAGCAAGGCGCCGCGCTGGTGCATCGCGTACAAGTATGCGCCGGACCAGGCGACGACGAAGCTGCTGCGCGTGGACTGGCAGGTGGGGAAGATCGGCAAGCTGACGCCGCGCGCGACGATGGAGCCGGTGCTGCTGGCGGGGACGACGGTTCGGCACGCGACGCTGCACAACTTCGGCGAGGTCTCGCGCAAGGATATCCGCATCGGCGATACCGTCGTGATCGAGAAGGCGGGTGAGATCATCCCGCAGGTCGTGCGCGTGGTGATCGATGAGCGGACGGGCGAGGAGCGGGCGATCGTGCCGCCGGAGGTTTGCCCGGTGTGCGGGACGCCTGTGGAGATCGAGACGGACGACGCCGGCAAGGAGACGGGGCGGTTCTGCCCGAACCCCGAGTGCCCCGCCCAGTTCCGCGAGAAGCTGATCCACTTCGCCGGCCGGGGCCAGATGGATATCGATGGGTTGGGTGTGAAGCTGATCGATCAACTGCTGGCCGAGAACATGGTCGAACACTTCGCGGATATCTATGCGTTGACGGTCGAGCAGCTCGCGTCGCTGGAGCGCATGGCGACCAAGAGCGCGGAGAACGTGGTGGCCGGGATTGAGACGTCGAAGCAGCGGGGATTGGCGCGTGTGTTGGGATCGCTGGGGATTCGCCATATCGGCTCGTCGACGGCGCGCAGCGTGTGCGGTGGGTTTGAGGACATCGATGCGATGGCGAAAGCCGATGAGGAGCGTTTGGCGGAGGTGCCTGACGTTGGGCCGATCGTCGCGGCGTCGTTGCGGGGGTGGTTGAACAGCGAAGTGGGTCGGCACACGATTGATGCGCTGCGCGACGCGGGTGTGGACCTGACGAGCAGGGAGTTCGGGCTCGATACGCAGGCGAGCGATTCGCCGTTTGCCGGCAAGACGGTGGTGCTGACCGGCACGCTGGAGCACTTCAAGCGTGATGCGCTCAAGGGTGTGTTGCAGGACCTTGGTGCGAAGGTATCGGGGAGCGTGTCGTCGAAGACGGACCTGGTGATAGCCGGCGCGTCGGCGGGGAGCAAGCTGGCCAAAGCCGAGTCCTTGGGCGTCGAGGTGTGGGATGAGGCGCGGTTGCGCGCGGTGTTGGACGAGGGGGCGTAAAGTGGGCTGGGGGCGTTTTTTTTGCTAGTGAAACGCGTGGTGTTTTGCTACATTTGCGTATCGATAAGGCGTTTACGGGCCTTGTCGGATCATCTTTAGAGGGGTTTGATCGGGTCTCATTTCTTTCATGACCAGACAGAACGCGTTGGGTGTTCTCAACCAGATGGATTGTCTTTTCCATCGCAGACATAAAGAGGAATCGGTTATGGCAGAGCAAGGCAGCAACAGGGTTCTAATCGGTGTGCTGGGCATCCTGCTTGGCGGTTTAGGCATCCATCGCTTCATGCTGGGTGATACCACGGGCGGACTGATCCGCATCGCCATTTCGGTGTTCACCTGCGGCATGGGCGGGATCATCGGCTTCATCGAGGGCATCATCTACCTGACCAAGAGCGATGAAGAGTTCCATCAGACCTACGAGGTCGAGAAGAAGGCGTGGTTCTAAAGCGGAACGGGTTTGATCGATGAACGAGTTTCCACCGCCGCCGCCGACCGATGAGCCGCCGATGGATGCGCCACCGCCGGGGTATGTACGTCCGCATCGCGGGACGCTGATCCTGGTGTTCGGGATTCTCTCGCTTTTTACCCAGTGTTGGCCGCTCGGCATCGTGGCGTGGGTAATGGGCAACGGCGACCTCCGTGCGATCGACGCGGGCATGATGGACCCGGCGGGTCGTGACACGACGAACATCGGGCGCATCTGTGGGATGATCGCGACGATCATCCTGCTGATCGGCTTGGTGATCGGCGTGTGCGCGGGGGTGATCATGTTGTTGTTTGCGGTTGGCGCGGCGGCGGCCGGGGCCGGCTGAACCAGCGATCAAACAGATGGCAACGAAAAACGCCCGCGAGAGCGGGCGTTTGTTTTTGTCGTGGTGTCGGCGGGTTACAGGGTGGCCGAGGTGTAGGGCAGCAGGCCCATGTAGCGGGCACGCTTGATGGCCTGGGCGACCATGCGCTGCTCGAAGGCGTTGAGGCCGGTGCGCTTGCGGCCCTGGATCTTGCCGTTGGGGCTCATCATGCGGCGCAGGGGATCGGTGTTGCGGTAGTCGACGTAGGGGGTGCCGTTGGAGCTCTTGACGACAACCTTGGTGGCGCCGCGTCCGCCGAATCGTTCAAACTTGGACATGTTTACCTCCGTCCTGGGTTCAATAGCCCCCGATTCGGGCCGGGGGCGACGGTTTCGATTGAGCGGCATAGTGTAGCGGCCGCTTGGGGTCGGTCAAGGGTGGGCGGTTTTCAGCCGGCGGCGGGGGCGAACTCGGCGCCGTGGGCGCCGGGGGCGGGGCGGGTGGTGAAGCAGGTGCACTCGATGCCGTGCTTGGCCTTGTAACCGGCGGTCAGGTGGTCGATGGCGGCCTGTGCGGCGTCGGCCTTGACGAGGGTGACGGTGCAACCGCCGAACCCGCCGCCGGTGATGCGGCTGCCGAAGACGCCGTCCACTTCCAGTGCGAGCTCGACGAGGGTGTCGATCTCGGGGGT
>JANQJT010000245.1 GCA_028281485.1 Phycisphaeraceae bacterium | reverse complement strand
GGTCGATGGCGGCGGCGAGGTCGTTGAGAGACATGTCGGGTCCGCCGATGCCGTCGAGATCGACATCGATCTGTGTGGTGGAGCGGATGCCGGTGGATTGCTGGGTGACGTGGACCTTGAAGGTGCCGTTGGAGGGGATGAAGTCGATGCCGGCGGCGGCGAGGGTAAGCGGTTGGGTCGGGTCGTCAACGATGTAGGTGCCGGTGGCGGAGGACAGACCGACTTCGCCCTGGCCCTGCGTGTGGACGCGGTTGACCTGATAGATGAGCGAGGCGGCGAACTGGTCGAGGGTGTCGGTGGCGTCGATCAGGTCGGCTTCGCGCGCGTTGATCAGTGCGCCGACCTTGCCGGAGGACGGGGAGAGGAAGGTACCGTCGTCTTTGACGCGAATGCTGATGTCGAGGTTGCCGGTGGTGGCGTTGGTGTCGTAGTCGACGGTGATGCCGCGTGTGGTGCTGCCGAGGACGAGGGGGACGCCGCCGAGGAGGATGTCGGTCGAGCCGTTGGACTGTTCGACGGTGGAGACGTCGATGATCTCGGCGAGTTCGTTGATGAGCTGATCGCGTTCGTCGCGGAGTGAGTTTGCGCCGCCCTGTCCGCCCTCGGCGGTGGCGATCGATCCGTTGAGGACGGCGATCTGATTGAGCAGCGCGTCGGCGGCCTGAACGGCGCCGGTGATCTGGTTGTCGAGCTGGGTGAGGGCGCTGGTGAGGTCGGAGCGGATGGAGCTGATGAAGTGAGCCAGCGAGCTGCCCTGCTGAACAACCAGGGCCTGCAGCGAGCCCTCGGTGGGGTCGTTGGCCAGTTCGGAGAAGGCGTTGAAGAACTCGGTCAGCCTGCTGGACAGGCCGGAGTTTGAAAACTCGTTGTAGATCGATTCGATCTGGCTGAGCAGGTCCTGGTGGGCGATGGCGGCCTGTTCGTCGCCGATGGCGTTGCGGATGCGCGCGTCGAGCGCGGCGTCGACGTTGCGGATGATCGCGTCGACGGTGACGCCCGTACCGACGAACATGCCCGGCTGGATCTCGACGGGTGTGGCGGGCTTGAGGATCGCCGTCTGACGGGTGTATCCCGGCGTGGCGGCGTTGGCCAGGTTGTTACCCGTGACCTCCAGCGCGGCCTGGTTGGCCACGAGTCCGCTGCGTCCGATCTGTAAGGCGCTCGTGAGTGACACGGTGTTTCCTTACGCGGTTGCCGAGAAGCTTGCCGCGACGGCGGGTGACGAGGCGACGACGCCTCGCTGGTTGTAGGTGCCGCTGCCGCTGACGTTCTGCACGATCGACTGGATCATGCCGTTTACGTGGTTCATGAGTCGCTGCATCGCGTGTCGCAGGACCGCGGATTCGCGACGGACATCGTTCATCATCTGTGTGAGCTGGGCCTGGAGGACGAGGATGTGGCCGCGCTGCGGCTCGTCGGTGTGTTCGGCGATGCGTTTGAGCGACATCGGCTCTGTGGCGGCGGGGTCGAGCTGCTGTGTGAGGGCGACGACGACGGCTTGCCTGTTCTTCTCGATCTCGCCGATCTTCTGCACGCGGTGGTTTTCCAGCTCGCAGCACTCGCCCACGCGGGCCGCGTCGGCCTTGCGCAGGGCCTCGGCCTTGCTGCGGATCAGGCTGAGCAGCGCGGTGTGCTCCTCGAGCAGCTGGCGGAGGTGGGTTTCGAGTTGGGTCAGGTGTTTATCCACGCGTGTTGAGCTCCGGTGTTTGTGCGGCGGTCATGCGACGGACCATGGCGTCGGCCAGGCCGTGGTTGCTGCGCTCGGCGAGGCGATCGGCGATGAGCTGATCGAACTGGTTGGCGAAGGCGTCTTCACCGAACCCGCCGTGCATGAGGTCGCTCTTGAACGGGTCGTTGCGCATCTGCTTGAGCATGGGCATGTAGAGGGCGTAGCCGACGATCTGCTGTGCGGCCTTCTGCGCCTCGTCGTGATCGGCGTGCCTATCCTGAAGCATCGCCTCGAAGCGCGACGCGACCGAGCCGGCGGATGCCTGCCGGGCGATCAGCGGATTCGAGGCGACGGGATTGAGCGGCGCGATGTTCATATCAGTCTTCCAGGATGAGCTTGGCGTGGAGCTTGCCGGTGCGGTGGATCTCCTTGAGGATGGCGATGCGGTCTTCTGAGGGGACCTTGAGCTGGTTGAATGCGGCGATGAGGTCGCTGAGCCGAGCGCCGCCCCGCTGGGCCGGGTCGACGGCGACGAAGGTCTGCTGCTCGACGGCGGGCTGTTCGTTGGTGGGGATGCGCGGGGGCGTGATGGTGGTGATGGTCAATCCGTTGTGCGAGATGACGACCGGCGAGATCTCGACGTCGGCGGTCATGACGATGGTGCCGTTGCGCTGATTGATGACGACGCGTGCCTCGGTACGGACGAGGGTGGGGTCGAGCTGAATCTCGAGGATCTGCGAGATGAAACCGGCGGGGTTGCGCTGCTCGCGTGCGGGGATCTGCACGATGACGTTTTTCTGATCGAGGGCGAGGGCGATGGGCGGGCCGTCGGGCGCGAGCAGGTCGTTGATGAGCGTGGCGAGGGTGTTGGCCATGGGCCAGGAGGCGTTGGGCTGATCGAGGACGAGGGTCATGCGTCCGAACTGGTCGGTGCTGCGTGTGAAGATGTCGGTGGTCATGGTCGCGCCGCGTTTGATGGTGGCGGTGGTCATGACGGAGTCGTCTTCGAAGTCGAGACGTCCCTCGGCGTAGGCGAAGACGCCCATGTTGGGCTTGGGGCCGTAGAGGGGTGTGAGGAAGAGTCGCCCGCCCTTGAGCGACTTGGCGGGGCCGACGCTGGCGACCTGCACGTCGATCTCGTCGCCCTCGCGGACGCCGGTGGCGGGGATCTTGGCGGTGAGCGTGACGACGGCGACGTTCTTAACGTCCTTGAGTTCGGCGGCGATGACGTTGGGATCGTGCAGGCGCTGCATCATGGCGGCGAGGGGTCGGATGGCCGGGGCGCTCTTGCCGCCGTCGCCGGTGCCCTGCAAGCCGACAACCAGACCCATGCCGACGATCTTGGAGCTCTCCGAGCCCTTGAGGCGAGCGATGTCCTGCACCTGCACGGCCGCGAGCGGCGCGGTGGCGGCGAGCAGGATCAGCAGCGCCTTAGCGATCGTGTTGTGTGAACTGCGTTTGACCATCCATGGTCCTCGTTTCGTGTCGCGGTCTTCCGCCGCGCGTCGGTTAGAAGTTCAAGAACAGGTCGATGGCTTCGGTGAACAGGCCCTTCTGTGAGGACTTGCGGAGCTGGCCGGAGTGTTGCTTGTTGAGTCTCAGGTCGAACATCTGCGTGGAGAGGACGGTGTTATCGGCGGCGATGTCCTCGGTGCGGCAGTAGCCGGTGAGGGTGATGGTCATGTTCTCGTCGTCGTGGGTGATTCCCTTGCGGGCTTCGAGAACGAGCGTGCCGTTGGGCTTGACGTCGACGACGCGTGCGGTGATGCGGAAGACGGTCTCGTCCTTGCGTTCGTAGTCTGCTTCGCCGGAGAACTCGCTGGAGTAGGTCACGCCGACCTGCGGATTGGTGGCGTTGTTGAGACCGGAGTCGATCAGGTCGGTGATGTCCAGCAGCGGGAAGCTGGTGATCTCACCGTTGACGCCGACTTCCTTCTCGGTCTCCATCTCGCTTTCGAGCGTGGCGCTGGCCGATTCGCGGACGACGATGGTGATCAGGTCGTGCACCTCGTAGGTGCGCGGCTCGGGGATGGCGACGAAGAGGTAGCTGCTGTTGGCCATGTGGGGATTGACGGGCACGCCGTCGGCGCGGATCGGGACGTTGGGGGTCTCGACGGCGTAGAGCGAGGAGCTCTGCGCGCCGGCGGAGCCCGCGACGAGCGCCGCGGCGATGAAGGCTGTGACAAATGCGAATCTCATGGCGTGCCTCCCGGGGTCTGCGCGACCTGTTGGCCGATCTGCAAGACCACCATCTGGGGTCCGACGACGCGAGCGTGGAAGCGCTGCCGCGTGTGATCGTTGCGGACCTCAATGACCTGTCCCTCGTAGCCGTCTTCCTGTGCGCGTGCGACGGTCTTGATGACCAGTCCGCCCGAGATGACGCGGACGGTGACGAGCTGGCCGCGCCTGACGACGTTGGGCGGCCGGACGGCTTTTGAATCGATGATAGCGCCGGGCCGCAGGGTGCGGTCGGCGGTTTGTCCGATGACGTCTTCGACGCCGCGCAGCGTCGTATCGACGAGGTGTTCGGTCATCCAGCGCGACTCGACGGCGACGTCGGTGGCGGTGATGACCTGACCGCGGCTGACGGTCTTGCGTGCGACGACGACGTCGCGACGGATGGCGACCTCGACGGTGACGCGTTCGCTGCCGATCAGGTGGTCGCCGGACCAGCGGCGGATGACGAAGGGCACGCGACCGAGCAGGTCGTTGTCCATCGGCTCCAGCTCGAAGCGTGCG
>JANQJT010000185.1 GCA_028281485.1 Phycisphaeraceae bacterium | reverse complement strand
CGAAGGGAACCTTGCCCGCTGCGCCCAACCCCGCCGCGACCGAGACCATGTTCTGTTCGGCGATGCGGCACTCGACAAAGCGGTCGGCCAGGTCGGTGTCTTTCGCGAAGTCCGCGGCGCCCGTCGAGCCCTGCACGTCCGCGTCCAGCGCGACCACGCTCGGGTTGGCGTGTCCTAATGCACGCACGGCAATGCCGTAGGCGCGGCGCGTGGCCCACTTGCCTTTGGCCAGCGCATCGGCCTTGCCGAATCGCTGCAACGCCTCGGTCAGCGTCGGTAGATCGGTGGATTCAGCCGGCCGTGGCGCGTCGGAAGTGATGGGAGAGACGGTCAGGTCGCCGTCGGTCCAGCTCGCGCCAAGCTGCGCGGCGGTGGCGTCGAACTCGGCCATCACGCTTGGCAGATCGTCAGCCTTCACAGGCGTGCCGTGGTGGCCGTTGCCCTGCTGGCTGGCGGCGCCCCAGCCCTTGACGGTGCGCGCGACGATGGCGAACGGCTTGCCGGGGCCGGCTTGGTTGGCGGCGTGCGCGTCGAGCGCGCTTTTGATTGCTTCGGGGTCGTGGCCGTCGATGTCGGCGACTTCATAACCCACCGCCTTGAGCTTGGCGACGGTGGTGTCGGCGGTCTGTTGCGGCGCGACGGCGTTGGACAGGGCAAACACGTTGCAGTTGAAGATCGGGCACACGGCCGCGAGCTGTTGATCGGCGATGAAGTCCACCGCCTCCCAGATCTGACCCTCGCGACTCTCACCGTCACCGACGATGCAGAACACGCGCCGGTCCAGCCCGTCCAGCCTTGCCGCCAGCGCGATGCCCGCGGCGACGGAGAGGCCCTGGCCCAGCGATCCGGTGGCCGCGTCGAAGAACGGGAAGCCCTTGACGGGATTGGGGTGTCCGTCGACGGGGGAGTCGAATTGCCGCAATGTCAGCGCGTCCTCACGCGTCATCGGTCGCACGCGCGACTCGAAGACCGCGTTGACGCCAAGGTCCGCGCAGGCCGCGTAGAGGATCGGCACGGCGTGGCCTTCGCTGAGCACGAGGCGGTCGGATGCGCCGTGGGCCGGTTCGGCCGGATCGTGGCGCAGATGATCATGGGTCAGGATGGTGACGAGATGGCCGAGCGACGCGGCGGAGGACGGGTGACCCGAGCCCGACGCGGTGGTCATCTCGTAGCTGAGTTTGATCAGGTCTATGGCTTTGGCGTGAGCAGAGGCGGCGTAACTCATGCTTTGACATCTCACTATGAACCCTACGGGGCAGCCGGTGGGGGATAGGGTGAACAAATGGACCGGTTCCGGGGTCAGCAGATTATGAGCGATGGGGCGGCGGCGGGCAATCCACACCGAAAAAACACGATTAGGCCCCGTAGGGCGTTGTCGGTAGAATACCGTCTTGTCCACTTCTCTTTCAGTGAGAACCACACCGCATGGCACGAAGCCGAATCCTTGTCTCCGTCAGCACGCCCTGGGCCAGTGAGAAGGTGTGCGCCGCGATCCGTGACCTCGCACAAAGGTTGGACGCGTCAGTAGTTGTGGCACACGTCGCCCAGTCGCAGGACGACGACGACTCGGAGCAGGACGCGCGCGATCGTGGGGAGCAGACGCTCTCGATGCTGACGTCGAATCTTGTCGAAGCCGGTGTCACCGCCGAGGGCGTGTTGTTGTTCGGCGACGACGTGGCTCGCGCGATCCTCAACGCCGCCAGTGCGCACGACGTGACGCTCATCATTCTCGGTGCATCGGGCAAGGGGCGCATGGCGCGGCTCCTGGCCGGCGACGTGCCGCAGCAGGTGATCCGGTCGACGGAGCTGCCCGTGCTGGTGTTCCCGCCGGACTGGGCGGGCATGATCTGATTTCGTTTTGGTTTCGACACGGGCCGCGATCGACCTGATCAGGCGGTCTGATCCTGTCGCATGATCTGGACGATGGTTTCCGCCGCTTCCCGGCCGGCGTTGTGGCGTTGGAACTGCGCCACGATGTTGTCCAGCGCCTCGATCTGCACCGCCCGCGCCCGGTCGTTGTCGATCAGGTGGGCGACCTCATCGACGATCGGCTCGACCGATCCGCCGAGGAAGGGGATGAACTCCTTGACGATGTGGCTGTCGCCGCCTTCGACCCGGCCGGAGTGGATCAGGTTCGGCAGCGTGAACGTGCGCGTGTTGATCAGGAACTGCCCGACGAGTGTCCACGTCAGGCGATTGGCCTTGTAGATCAGCACCATCGGCTTGGACTGGCGGGCGATGTGCAGCGAGACCGTGCCGCTGACGGCCAGCACCACGTCCGCCCAGTGAATCACCGCGTCGGTCTGGCTGTGGACCAGGTGCATCGAGTCGGGGATGTCGGGCGTCAGCTCGCGGAAGCGGTTCAGCGAGTCGGCGTTGATGCCGGCCACCACGGCCTGCGCCCCCGGAAAGCGGGCGCTCAACTCTTTCCAGGCATCGACAATGATCGGCCAGTTGCGCGTGATCTCCGCGGCACGAGAGCCGGGCATCAGCGCCACCTTCGGTGACCCGGTCGGGTAGGTCATCGCCTGCCAGCGCAGCGGATCGGTTTCGATCGCGTGATTGAACAGCGGGTGGCCGATGAACCGCGCGTTGACGCCGCGCTTCTCGAACCAGCTCGGCTCGAACGGCAGCAGGCAGAGCACCATGTCGCTGAACTTGCGCAGCTTGCGCACGCGCCACTGCGCCCACGCCCACACCTGCGGCGCCACCAGATGCACGACCTTGGCGCCGGGGCCGCTGGCAGAGGGCTTGCCGTAGCGCCGCTTGATGAGCTTGCAGATGTCCCAGTTGGCCGCCGGCGAGTCGGTCGGCACGTGCACGGCGATCGGGTGGTCGGCCAGGAACCGCTTGAGGCGATTGAGGCGGCGGAAGTGCTCGGGGATGTGGCTGGCCGAGTCGGCGAACATCAGGCCCATGTGGGTGGTTTTCTCAATGATCTCGGCGCCGGCCGCGGCCATGCGGTCGCCGCCGGTGGCGTAGATAGGCGTGTCGGGCAGCATGCGGCGCAGCTCGGCGATGACGGGGGCCGCGTGTTCGTCGCCGCTGTGTTCGAACGCGGTAAAGAGGATGCCGGGTGCCTTGACCATGCGATCACTTTCCCCGCACGGGGTATCCGCTGTCAAACGCGCCGCGTTGGCGTAACATGAACGCGTGTCGTTTGCTCGTTCCATGTCGATGTTGGTCCTGCTGGCCGCGGCTGTTTTCTACGGCGCGGGTTTGGTCGTGGCGCTGCAAAACGGCACGCCGCCCGAAGCGACCGCCGCCGCGCAGGCGCCTCCCCCACAAGACCCCGCGTCGCGCGCGTTCGTGGGTTTTTCGATCGGCGTGCACTCCGTTCACGACATTACGATTTACACCGACGCGATCGACGCCGTCGCCGCGATGGGATGCGACGCCGTGCAGGTCCTCACCCCCATGTACCAGACGCACGGTGCATCGACCGAGCTGTCGCGCCCGCCCGAGCGTTGTCCGACCGATGCGCAGCTCGAGACGATCCTGCTACATGCCCAGCGGCGCGGCATGACCGTGCACCTGATGCCCATCGTGTTGCTCGCCGAGCCGCGCGACAACGAGTGGCGCGGCAAGCTGCTGCCCGACGATTGGGACGCCTGGTGGGCCGGCTACACCGAGCAGATGTTGCGGTACGCAAACATCGCCGAGCGCACCGATGTGGCCATGCTATCGGTCGGCAGCGAGCTGCTCTCCACCGAGAAACAGACCGACCGTTGGCGCGCGTTGATTGAGAAGGTGCGCAAGCGATACCCCGGTCGCCTGATGTACTCGACCAACTGGGATCACTACCACGTGCCGACGTTCTGGGATCGGCTCGACCGCATCGGCATCAACGGCTACTGGACGATCGTCGACAATGCCGACGCCCCGGATGACGCGATCGCCAAGCGGTGGCACCAGATCCGCGGGCAGGTGCTCGCGTTCGCCGACAAGGCGGATCGGCGCGTGGTGTTCACCGAGATCGGCTACCCCGCGCTGCCGTGGGCGCTGAAAGACCCGTGGAACTACATCGCCGACACCGAAGACCCGGCCGACCCCGCCGCGCAACGGCGCGGCTACGAGGCGTTCCTGGCTGCGTGGGGTGATCTGCTGCGAACAGAAGACGCGCCGATCGCCGGCGTTTATTTCTACGAGTGGGACGTACACAAGACCGGCGACGCGTACGACAAGTCGTACGGTGTCCGCGGCAAACCCGCCTACGATGTGCTGACCGATTGGCTGAAAGAGTAACCATGCAAAGACAAACCCCCGAAGGCGTTGTGCTCGCCTGCGATTTCTGCGGCACCGACTGGGACATGGAAATCCCCATGATCGAGGGCCACAAGGGCTCGATCCTCTGTCTCAACTGTCTCGCACGCGCGATCGACGAGGCGAAAGACGCAACCGAAGGCTTCATGTGCACGATGTGTCGTCAGGACTACGACGCGGGCCAGAAGTGTTACGCGCCCATCGAGCGCCCCGCCAATGCCAACCCCGACGCGGTCATTTGTTGGGATTGCCTACAGCAGGCCGACCGCACCTTCGCGCGTGACAAAGACACCGAATGGGAACGCCGAATCGACCCGACCAAGAAGTGGCGATAGGGCTATTCGACAATCAGCCCCGTCTCGATAAGAAACTCGACGATGGGATTCCAAAACTCCTCGGAATAGGTGGGCATGTCGTTGTGGCCGGTGTCGACGAACGAGACAAGTCGGCTGTTGGGTGTGACTCGGTGCAGCTTGTCGCCGTGGTCGTAGGGTATGATGCGGTCTTCCTTGCCGTGAAGGATCAGCACCGGGCCGTCGTAGGTCTCAAGGAAATCTTCGTTGTCGAACTTGTCTTTGATGATGAACCGGGGGACAAGCATTTTCGATGCAATCGAAGGGATCGACCGCATCGGCGAGGCGAGGATGATTGCGTTGGGTTTGCGGTGGCGTGCCAGCGAGCAGGCCACGCCCGTCCCGATGCTGCGGCCGAAGAACACGACGCGCTTGCTGTCGATTTCGTCGCGCGCCGTGACCTTGTCATAGGCGGCGGTGAAGTCGGTCACGATGCCTTTTTCGCTGGGGCTGCCGTCGCTGCGACCGTAGCCGCGGTATTCCACGAGCAATACGTTGACGCCGCGCTCCGTCAGCGTCTTGAAGTCAAATGCCCAGTTGTCGATCAGTTCCGCGTTGCCGTGCGCGAAGATCACCAGCGGACCGGGCCGGTCTGCGCTCGTGCCTTCGCCTTGCGCCAGCCAGGCCTCAACACGTCCGCCGCCTTCAATCGGTATCTCCAGCGGCTCGATGCCGTATCGCTCGAATGGCGGCAGCGCAGCGGGCACATCGATCATGTCGGTCGGGAAGACAACCCGTCTCTGTATCGCACTCGCAACGAGAAGCAACACCAGATACACCAGCAAAACGACGCGCACGACCTGCCCAACGCGGTGTCGCAGGGTCGGCTTACGCTTCGCATGGTCTGGCTTGTTTCCCATAAAAAAACCGACCCGATTATACATCGGATCGGCGTGTCATCGTTGTATAAGCGATGTCTTACAGCGCAGCCTTGGCCGCTTCCAGTACCGCGTCGTATTTCGGCTCGTCGGCGATCTCACCAACCAGCTCGTGGTAGGTCAGGTTGCCTTCCTTGTCGATGACGCTGACCGAACGGGCGATCAGGCCGAGCTCTTCGACCCGCAGGCCGTAGGCGTTCATGAAGTTGTGGTCCTTGTAGTCGCTGAGCAGCTCGACGCAGTTGCCCTCGTTAGCGCCGCACCAGCGCTTCTGAGCGAACGGCAGGTCGACGCTGACGGTGAGGATCACCACGTCGTCACCCAGCGCGCCGGCTTCCTGGTTGAACCGCGAGGTCTGCACCTGACAGACGGGCGTGTCCAGCGAGGGCACGGTCGAGAGGATGATCACCTTGCCGGCGTAGTCAGCCAGCGTCTTGGCGGACATGTCCGAAGCGGTCAGGTTGAACTCGGGCGCGGGCTGGCCGACGGTCAGGGGGGTGCCGGTCAGCGTCATGGGGTTGCCCTTGAAGGTCACGGCGCCGGTGGTCTGAGTCATGATTATATCTCCGGGTGATAGGGGCTGATTGATAACGTGGGATATACGATGCTTTTCCGGGGGCATACGTTACCCGGACTTTTACGCCGCTTCACCTATAATGGGTGGCATGAAAGACGACGACGCGGTCTGCCTTTGTTTCCATGTCAGCAAGCGGAAGATCGTGCGCTACTGTCAGCGGGAGAAGCCGCCCGTTGCGTCGCTGATCAGCGAGTGCTTGTCCGCGGGGACCGGGTGCGGGTGGTGCGTGCCGTTTCTCAAGGAGTTGCATAAACAGGTGGCTGAGGGGGTATCTGAGCCGGACCTGCCCCTCAGCCCGGAACAGTACGCCAAGCAGCGTGTGGAGTACCGCAAGACGGGCCAGCGTGAAGAGGGATGACGCGTCAATTCTCTTAAGTGGATTATTTCTAGAAGCTTAAAGATGATTGGGTGGTGATGTTGGATCGGGTCTGTTTTGGTCGGAGGCAGGGCGGAGGCGGACAAATCGCCGATTTTGACCAAGAAACGCCCATTTTGTGTCGCTGGAGAGATTCCGGTGGTTGCTTGGGAAATGGTTGAGAATTCGTTCTTTGGCCCGTTGACAGGGTTTTAACGAGACTTATACTACTCCGCTTTGACTCAGCGGAGCAGCCGAACCCTCGGTTCCGACTGGGTTGGACAGAAAGTGAAGACGAACGCGTAGAGGTTGATCGCTCAATGGCTAAGGCAGATAACAAGATTCGGATCCGCATGGAAGCGTATGACCACCAGGCACTGGACGTGTCGGCGAAGGAGATCGTCGATCACGCCAAGCGCACCAACGTCGTGGTCAGCGGCCCGATTCCCCTGCCGACGCGCATCGAACGGTACACGGTGCTCCGTGGTCCGCACATCGATAAGAAGAGCCGTGAGCAATTTGAGATCCGTACCCACAAGCGGATCATCGACATCTACGAGCCCAACGCCCGCACGGTCGAGGCCCTCAACCGCCTCGTGGTACCGGCCGGCGTGTTCGTCAAGATCAAGGCGTAAAATCGCGGCCCAGGCCGCTTTGACAGGTACAGGATTCTAAAGAATCAAACGGGGCTGCGTTCCTCTGCTTCAACGCACGAACCGGCGAAAGTCGCCCCTGGAGGTTTACGGTGGCATCACTGCTAGGCAAAAAGATCGGTATGACTCGCCTGTACAACGAAGACGGTGTACAGGTGCCGGTCACGATTATCGAAGCCGGCCCGTGCGTCGTGACACAGATCAAGACGCCCGAGACCGACGGCTACGCCGCGGTCCAGATCGGCTTCGATGAGATCAAGCCCCGCCGCTCGACGATGGCCAAGATCGGCCACGACGCCAAGGCCGGCGCGGCACCCCAGCGGTTCCATCGCGAGTTCAAGGTCGCCGAAGAAGAGCTCGAGTCTTACGAGCTCGGCCAGACCCTGACCGTGGCGGACATCGCCGAACTGAAGTTTGTAGACGTGACGGGAACCAGCAAGGGTAAGGGTTTCCAGGGCGTCATGAAGCGTTGGCATTTTAAGGGTCAGCTCGCGAGCCACGGCGTGGAACGCAAGCACCGCTCGCCCGGTTCGATCTGTGCGTTCGGCTCGAACACCGGTGGCGTCGGTGGCCCGAAAAAAGGCAAGAAGATGGCCGGTCACATGGGCAACACGCGAGTCACCACCCGCAGCCTCGACGTGATCCAGGTCGACACCGATAAGAACCTGATCCTGGTCAAGGGGCCGATCCCCGGTCCGAACCAGGGTCTGGTGGAGATTCGTCCCGCCAAGCGCCTCTACAAGAGTAAGGGCGAGTTGGCCAAGGCGTCGTAAGTCCTCCCGCAACGCGGGGCCCGCTCGGCGGGCAGCGAAACTGCGACGGCGCAACAGAGTAATCGCATCACCCAACTGTCGGGTGATCAATTAAACCGAGTTGGCCCCCGCCGGGCTGGAGTTGTGAGCGGCTTAGGCGAGGGCAGCGAAAGGGTCCCGAACGGTTCGGGGCAGGTGATCGAAGCGATGATCGAAATACCGGTCTACAAAATGGATGGTACGGCCTCCGGCAGCGTCAGCCTTGACGAAACGCTGCTCGGTGGTGAGGTGCGCCCCGCTCTCCTGAAGCAGGCGTACGTGACCATGCACGCCAACCGCCGTCAGGGCAACAGCGCTAACCGCGACCGTGGCCTGAAGGAAGGTTCGACCCGCAAACTCTACCGCCAGAAGGGCACCGGCAACGCCCGCATGGGCCAGGTCCGCACCAACGTCCGACGCGGCGGCGGTGTGGCCTTCGCCAAGACGCCCAAGTCCTGGCGTCAGGCGATGCCCACCAAGATGCGCCGCCTGGCCAACCGCAACGCCTTGCTGAGCAAGTGTCTGGACGGTGAGATCAAGGTGGTCGACGGTCTTGACTTTAAGGCGCCGAAGACGAGCGAGTTCGCGAAGCTTCTTGGCGCCTTATCTATTGATCGCAAGTGCCTGTTCGCCGCCGAGCAGGACGACGCCAACGCGATCCTCTCGGCCCGCAACATCAAGTCGGTCAGCATCTGCCAGGTCGGTCAGATCAACGCGTTTGACCTGCTGAACCACCGCTACCTGCTGATCAGCAAGGCCTCGCTGGAGAGCTACCTAGCCGAGCTCAAGCCGACGAAGAAGGAGGCCGCCTGATGTCGCTGCACGCAACGCAGATCATCCTCAAGCCCCTCGTCACCGAGAAGAGCACCTGGGAATCGGGCGCGCGTAACCGCTACGCCTTCGAGGTGCACCCTAACGCCAACAAGCAGATGATTCGCGACGCCATACAGAAGCTGTACAGCGTCCGCGTGGTGGGCGTGTCCACTCAGAACAAGTCCGGCAAGTACCGCCGGACGCGCTGGGGCACGTTCAAGAGCCGTAACTGGAAGAAGGCCGTGGTCGCCGTGCACGCAGACGACCGCATCGACCTGTTCTGATTCAACACCCGACACGGGCGACCGTGTCCATGATGGGATAGACCGATGGCGATTCGAGTCTACAAGCCAACAAGCCCCGGACGGCGTAACAGCAGCGTGAACCTCTACGAAGAGGTCACCAAGAAGACGCCCGAGAAGTCGCTGCTGCAGCCGATCAAGAAGACCGGCGGCCGCAACCACAAGGGCGTGATCACCGCGCAGCACCGCGGCGGTGGTCACAAGCGTCGTTACCGCAAGATCGACTTCAAGCGCAGCCTGCGTCTCGACCAGGAAGCCACGGTGGTCGGCATCGAGTACGACCCCAACCGCTCGGCGAACATCGCGCTGATCGAGTTTGCCGACGGCACACGCAACTACATCCTGGCCCCCGTGGGCCTGACCGATGGGATGAAGGTGGTCTCCGGCACCGACCGCGTCGAACCGCAGGTCGGCAACAGCATGCAGATCAAGCACATCCCCGCCGGTCTGAACCTGCACAACATCGAGATGGTCCCCGGCAAGGGCGGCCAGATCTGCCGGTCGGCCGGGTCGTACGCCCGCCTGACCAACAAGGAAGGCAAGTGGGCGACGCTGGTCATGCCCTCCGGCGAGATCCGCCAGGTGTCCATGAACTGCCGGGCCACGATCGGCCAGGTGGGCAACACCGACCACCAGCTCGTGCGTCTGGGTAAGGCCGGCCGCAAGCGTTGGCTGGGCCGTCGCCCGCGTGTGCGTGGCGTGGCCATGAGTCACCACGCCCACCCGCTGGGTGGTGGTGAGGGTCGCAGCAAGGGCGGTCGCGCCCCGTCGAGCGCGTCCGGCGTGCCGTCGAAGGGCGGTCGCACCCGTGACAAGAACAAGTCCTCGAACAAGCGGATTATCCGTGGACGTCGCAGCACGCGTTACGGCGTTCGTAAGTTCAAGTGAGGTAGGTATCGCATATGGCCCGCAGCTTGAAAAAAGGCCCGTTCGTCAACGAGAAGTTGTACATGAAGGTGATGCGTCTGGAGGAATCCGGTCGCAAGCAGCCCGTGAAGACCTGGGCCCGCACCTGCACCATCGTACCCGAGTTCGTCGGTCACACCTTCCAGGTGCACAACGGCCGGCACTTCATCGACGTGTTTGTCACCGAAGACATGGTCGGTCACAAGCTCGGTGAATTCAGTCCGACGCGCACCTTCAAGGGGCACCGCGTCAAGTAACGTTAGAACACCGGCCCCATGAAGGGCGCCGCAGGAGCCGAAAGCAATGGCTTTCAAGAGCACCTACAAGTACGCACGCATCAGCCCGCGCAAGGCACGCCTTGTGGCGGACATGATCCGCGGCATGGACGTGGACGCGGCCAAGACGGCCCTGTCGTTCTCGACCAAGCGCGCCGCCGTGATGGTTCGCAAGACCCTGCTCGCCGCCGAGGCCGCCGCCGAGGAGGCCGAGACCGACATCCGCTCGCTCGTCGTCAGCGAGGCGCGCGTCGACGAGGGCCCCACCATCAAGCGCTTCCAGCCCAAGGACCGAGGCCGGGCGCACCCGATCAAGAAACGCACCTGCCACATCTACGTGGCCGTGGACGCAAAGGGATAACGCAAGACCATGGGACAAAAAACACATCCATTCGGTTTCCGCGTCGGCATCACCGAGGCTCACAAGAGCCGCTGGTACGCCCCCAAGGCGCTGTACGGCGAGCTGCTGGTCGAAGACCAGAAGATCCGCGAGTTCGTCGACAAGCGACTGAACCGCACCCCGCCGTTCGCCGCCGTCAGCGACATCCTCATCGAACGCACCCGCGAGGAGCTGAAGGTGATCGTCCGCACGGCACGCCCCGGCCTGGTGATCGGGCCCAAGGGCGCCGAGGTCGACCTGCTCACGCAGGAACTGCAGAAGCTGACCGGTCGCAAGATCGTCATCAACATCATCGAAGTGAAGAACCCCGACACCGAGGCGAAGCTCATCGCCGAGGGCCTCGGCGAGCAGCTCAAGAAGCGTGTCGGTTTCCGTCGCGCCATCAAGATGCGCTGCGAGGCGGCGATGAACGCCGGCGCGTTGGGCGTGAAGATCCAGCTGTCCGGCCGACTGGGCGGCAGCGAGATGGGTCGCAAGGAAACCCAGCGCCTCGGTTCGATCCCGCTGCAGACGCTGCAGGCGAACGTGGACTACGGCTTCGCCGAGAGCAACACGACCTACGGGATCATCGGGATCAAGGTCTGGGTGTACAAGGGCATGTACTCCGAGCCCGGTCAGGAAGAAGAGTTCAGCCGTGCCGCCGGTGCTCGTCCGCGAGCCCGAGGCCGCCACTAAGTGTAAGCAACCGCGGCGTGTGTTCGCCGCTTTGAATGGAGATTCGCCATGCCGGCGATGCCAAAACGAGTTAAGTACCGCAAGCAGATGCGTGGTCGCATCCGTGGCAACGCCACGCGAGGCAACTACGTGGCGTACGGCGACTACGGCCTGCAGACGCTGGAGCCGGGCTGGATCACCGCCCGCCAGATCGAGGCCGGACGTATCGCCGCGATGCACTTCCTGCGCCGCCAGGGCAAGGTGTACATCCGCATCTTCCCCGACAAGCCGGTCAGCAAGAAGCCGCTTGAAACACGCATGGGTAAGGGCAAGGCGGACGTGGATTACTGGGCGGCCGTCGTCAAGCCCGGCACGATCCTTTACGAGATCTCCGGCGTGCCGGTGGACATCGCCAAGCAGACGTTCTCGCGCATCGCGCACAAGATGCCCGTTCGCGTCCGCATGGTCGGCCGACGCCACACCGTCTAACCCCGCAGGAACACAGCCATGACCGGTGAAGAAGTCAGAAACATGAGCAGCGAAGAAATCGTCGAGGAGCTGGACCGCCAGCGCCGCCACCTGTTTGACCTGCGTGGTCAGGCGACGACGGAGAAACTCGAGGACGCCACGCTGCTGACCAAAGCCCGACGGGACATCGCCCGACTGCTCACCGAGCAGCGAGCACGCGAGCTGGCCAACAAGGCCTGAGGAACACGATGAGCGAATCGACCGCTAGCACCCGCAAGCCCCTCGTGGGCACGAAGATCGGAAACGTCGTCTCCGACAAGCGCGACCAGACCATCAAGGTCGAGGTCAACTATCGCGAGAAGGACCCCAAGTACGGCAAGTACATCAAGCGCCGTTCGACGTTCCACGTTCACGACCCCAACAACGAGGCCGCCAGCGGCGACCTCGTGGAGATCGCGCCCTGTCGGCCGATCAGCAAGACCAAGAACTGGCGCCTGCTGAAGGTGCTGGAGCAGGCCGAGTCTCGTACGCACGACTAAGGGATACATGCCGCGGCACGCCGCCGCGTTCGAGGAATACCGATGATTCAGATGGAATCACGAGTTGACGTCGCCGACAACACCGGCGCCAAGGAAGCCAAGGTCATCCGCGTGTTGCGCGGCTCGACCGGTGCGGGCAAGTTCACCCGCAAGTCCGCTTCCATCGGCGACCGCGTGGTGGTGACCATCAAGAAGGCCCTGCCCAACGGCGAGGTCAAGGAACACGAGGTCGTCCGCGCGGTGGTCGTCCGCACCAAGTACCCGGTCAAGCGTAAGGACGGCAGCTACGTCCGCTTCGACCGCAACGCCGTGGTGATCATCGACGAGAACGGCAGCCCCAAGGGCACGCGCATCTTCGGCGCCGTCGCCCGTGAGCTGCGTGAGAAGAACTACATGAAGATCGTCTCCCTGGCCTCCGAGGTCGTGTGACGCATCGAGAAGGATAACGGAGCCCGGCTATGGCCCGACACGTAAAAACAGGCGACCTGGTGGAAGTGATCGCCGGAAACGACAAAGGCACGACGGCGAAGGTGCTGCGCGTGATGCCCGACAATGACCTGGTGGTCGTCGAGGGCGTCAACATCCGCAAGAAGCACGTCCGCCCCACGCAGGCCAACCCCCAGGGCGGCCGGCTCGACAAGGAGATGCCCATCCACATCTCCAACGTCCTGCCCGTGGCCCCGTCGACGGGCAAGGGCTCGCGCGTGCGATTCGACATTCAGTCCGACGGCACGAAGGTGCGTGTCGCGGTCAAGGGCGGCGACGAACTGAGCGTCGTGCAAAAAGGCAAGAGCAAGTAAGACACCCGGTGCGGCCCGCCGCGCCTGAGGGAATCCAACGATGACCCTGCGATTGAAGGAAAAGTTCGACTCGACCGTCGCCCCGAAGCTGGACGAACAGTTCGGCATCGGCAACAGGCTGGCGCGCCCGAAGCTCGAGAAGATCATCATCAATGTCGGTATGGGCAAGGAGCTCGACGGCACGAAGGTGAAGGCCAACGTCCGCGACCAGGTCCTGGCCGACATCACCGCCATCGCCGGCCAGAAGCCCGTGATGATCAAGGCCCGCAAGAGCGTCTCAAACTTTAAGGTCCGCGAGGGCTACATGACCCACGCGATGGTCACGCTCCGCGGCGAGAAGATGTGGGAGTTCCTGGACCGGCTGATCTCGATCGCCATCCCCCGCGTCAAGGACTTCCGCGGCCTGTCGGAAAAGAGCTTCGACCCGGCTGGCAACTACAGCTTCGGCATCCGCGCGCAGGGCATCTTCCCTGAGATCGATATGGCGAAGGCGACGTACAACCACGGGTTCAATGTGAACGTGGTCATGAAGAACTCAAGCCCCGACAAGAGCCGCTTCGTGCTGGCCGAGTTGGGTTGGCCCTTCCAGCGTGAGGACGACTGAGCATGGCGAGCAAGAGCACCTTTACCCGGATGGAGCGCGTCGAGCGTCAGGTCGACAAGTACCGCGAGCTCCGCGAGAAGCTGAAGAAGGAGGGCGACTACGCCGCGCTGGCGCGTCTGCCCCGAAGCTCCAGCCCCACCCGCATCCGCAAGATGTGCAAGCTGACCGGCCGCACCCGCGGCGTCTACCGCAAGCTCGGCATCAGCCGCATCATGCTCCGTGAGCTCGCCCTGCAGGGCAAGATCCCCGGAATGAAGAAGGCCAGCTGGTAAGGAACCACAACGAATCACCAAGTCGGCATCGAAACGCCGACCACTGGAGCGAACGAATATGTCTCTCAGCGACCCGATCGCCGACATGCTGACCCGGATCCGAAACGCCGTGCGGAACAAGACGCGTCACGTCCACGTGAAGCGTTCGAAGATCTGCACCGGCATCGCCGAGGTGCTCAAGAGCGAAGGCTACGTCACCGACTTCGACAGCATCGAAGACGGTCACCAGGGCCTGATCCGTATCGAGTTGAAGTACGGCCCGCGCGGCGAGCAGATCATTCACGAGCTCAAGCGCGTCAGCAAGCCCGGTTGCCGCCGCTACGCCGGCGTCGAAGACCTGCCCCGTCCGCTGGCCGGCCTGGGCATCGCCATCGTCAGCACCTCACGCGGCGTGCTGTCCGACCGACAGGCCCGCGAACAACGCATCGGCGGCGAGCTGCTGTGCACCGTGGAGTAACAAACCGCACCGGAAGCCCCGCACGAAGCGGGTGAGCCAGACGGAACAGGATTAAGCATCATGAGTCGAATCGGAAGACAACCCATCACCGTCCCCTCGGGCGTCACCGTCTCGGTCAACGGCCGCGAGATCAGCGTCCAGGGCAAGGGCGGCACGCTCACCTTCGAGCATCGGCCCGAGGTTTCGGTCAAGGTCGAGGACGGCCAGGTCACCGTCGAGCGCCTGGACAACTCCAAGTCCGCCCGCGCGTTCCACGGCACCACCCGCGCCCTGATCCAGAACATGATCATCGGCGTGACCGAGGGCTACAAGAAGGACCTGGAGATCAACGGCGTCGGTTGGACGGCCAAGCTCCAGGGCCGCACCGTCGCGCTGAACATCGGCTACGCCGACACCCGCGTGGTGGACATCCCCATGGGGGTGAACGTGGAGGTCAACGGCCCCCGCATCTCCGTCAGCGGCATCGACAAGCAGCTCGTCGGTCAGTGCGCCGCGGCCATCCGCTCCCAGCGCAAGCCCGAACCCTACAACCACAAGGGCATCAAGTACGTCGGCGAGGTCCTGCTCAAGAAGGAAGGCAAGGCCTTCGCGGGCGGCGGTTAATCGGATTGATACACGGCGCGGCCCGACAGCGATCGGCCGCATGAAGGATAGACCACGATGGACATGGCGAAACTCAAGCGAATCCGACGGACCCGCCGCAAGGCCGGTATCCGCAAGCGCGTCTTCGGCACCCCCGAGCAGCCGCGCCTGACGGTCTTCCGTTCGAGCAAGCACATTTACGCGCAGATCGTCGACGACGTGGCGGGCAAGACGCTCGCCTCGGCCAACAGCCGCTCGCTGGATAAGGGCGGCAACATCGACGCCGCCTCCGGTGTCGGCAAGCAACTGGCCGAGAAGGCCAAGGCCGCCGGCGTCGAGATCGTCTCATTCGATCGTAACGGGTACCGCTTTCACGGACGCGTCAAGGCTTTGGCCGACGCGGCACGGGAGGGCGGCCTGAAGTTCTGACCGGTGTCAGACACAAGGCAGGTAAAACAATATGCCAGAGCTTCTTGAAGACAACGCACAGGGAACACTCGAGTCCACGACGATCGGGATCTACCGCACCAGCGCCACCGTCAAGGGTGGCCGCCGATTCAGCTTCGGCGCGATGGTGGTCGTCGGGGACCGTCACGGCAAGGTGGGGCTGGGCTACGGCAAGGCCCCCGGCGTGCCGGCGGCGATCGAGAAAGCCCAGAAGAACGCCCGCCGCAACCTCATGGACGTCGTGCTCAACCGCACCACGCTCCCGCACGAGACGACCGGCCGCTTCCTGGCCTCCAGCGTGCGGCTGATGCCCGCCAGCCCCGGTACCGGCGTCATCGCCGGCGGCACCGTGCGTGCCGTTCTGGAACTGGCCGGCGTCAAGGACGTGCTGAC
>JANQJT010000137.1 GCA_028281485.1 Phycisphaeraceae bacterium | reverse complement strand
GGGATTGGGCGTCCCAGTCGACGTTGCCGAAGACGATGTGGACCGGGGGGTTGAGCGAGCCGTTGACCTCGACGCGGTCGACCAGGGCGTCGATGACCTCGATCGAGCCGATGTCGCCGAGGTGGACGAGCATGTCGATGTCCTGCTCCATGAGCACTTCCACGGCCCGTTGGGTCGTCGAAGCGCGTCCGTGGCTATCTGATAGCAGTCCGATCTTCATTTTGACTCGATGTGCTGCATTCGTGTGCAGCGGTGCGGGTTTGCGGCAGCCGAGAGTGGATTGCAAACGGTGTGCCGATTGGCTTGCGTGGTCCTGTTTCAATCAAATCCCCCCTTCCGGGGGGTGTGTTTTATTGTAGCCGAGCGAGGCCCTCGGCGACGGTTTCCAGCTCGCGTTCGACCTGGGCGAGCTGCTGGCGGGTTTCTTCGACCAGGTGGGCGGGGGCCTTGTCGGTGTAGCCCTTGTTGTTGAGGCGGCCGGCGAGGGCGCCGCGGCTCTTATTCAGCTCGGCCTGGCGCTTGGTCAGACGCTCGAGCTCGGCGGCGGGGTCGAACTGCTTGTGCAGGTAGACCTCGGCCAGCGGGCGGACGACCACGGCGGAGTTCTCGGGGCGCGGGGTGTCGGTGCCGATGGCGACGAACTTGACGTTGGCCAGGTGTTCGATGAGCGGGACGTGGGGCTGGGCGCGGTCGACGATGTCCTCGTAGAGCTTGGCGGAGACGTCGACGGTCTCGCGCGGCGGGACGTTTTCCTCGTTGCGCACCTGGCGGATCATGCCGATCAGCTCCTGGATGCGCTCGAAGAGGAACTCGACGGTCTCGTCGTGCAGCGACGGGTCGGGCTGGGGCCAGGCGGCTTTGATGCAGAGGTCGCCGGCGGGCAGTTGCAGGCCGGGCACGCCGCGGGCGGGGACCTGGGTGTTGAGCTGGCCGAAGAGTTTTTCGGTGACGAAGGGCGTGATCGGGTGGAGCAGGCGCAGGGCGGCGTCGAGACAGGCGGCCAGAACGGCACGCGCGGTGGCGCCTTGCGGCGTGTCTTCACGGACGATGGGCTTGATCGCTTCGAGATACCAGTCGCATAGGTCACGCCAGAAGAAGTCGTACATCGCCTGGGCGTAGACATTGAACTGGTATTCGCCCAGCGCCTTATCGACGGTGGCAACGGTTTGAGCGAGGCGGGAGAGGACCCAGCGGTCGGCCAGCGCCAGGTCTTCGGGGGCGGGACTACCGATCGGGCCTTCGTCGAGGTTGGACAGGGCGAAGCGTGCGGCGTTCCACATCTTGGTGCAGAAGTTTCGGCCGATGTCGAACTTGGGGCTGGTGTTTCGGCCGGTCGCCTCGTCGCGTTCGACGGGCATGCGGACGTCCTGGGTCTGGGTGGTCATCTGGACGAGCGTGAAGCGCATGGCGTCGGCGCCGTGGGTGTGGATGATGTCCAGCGGGTCGACGCCGTTGCCGAGGGACTTGGACATCTTGCGGCCCTCGCCGTCCTGGATCATCGCGTGGATGAACACGTCAGTGAACGGAAGCTGCCCCCGGAAATAACAATTAAACATCACCATCCTGGAAACCCACAAGGTGATGATCTCGCGGGCGGTGGACAGGACGCTGGTCGGGTTCCACTTCGCTAGTTCGACCGAGTCTTCCGGCCAGCCGAGCGTGGAGAGCGGCCAGAGCGCGGAACTGAACCACGTATCGAGGACGTCGGGATCGCGTTTACCCGAACTGATCAAGTTCCGGAATTCAAATGCCTTATCAATATCCGGATACTTCCATAACTTTGGATCGAGTTGTTCACCTTTGGATATATTCTTCGGCCTATTCATCTCCAACGCGTGTTGGATGATGTAGTCGAGTCGAGCCCCCGCATCCTCGGATCGTGCACAAACAAAACCGCCACCGAACGATCTATCTAGTGTTAAGCAAAAATCCTGTTCAAAACCCTCACTTGCAGCCCAATCCTGCAGAGCGGTATTGGCTTTATTGATGATCTTTTCGCTGGCGACACCATCATCGAACGCCTCAGAATTAAAGGTTATGTGCCACACCGGGATGCGGTGGCCCCACCAGAGCTGGCGGGAGATGCACCAGTCGCGGATGTTCTCGTGCCAGGTCTGAAACGTGCGGGCGTAGCGCGTGGGTGTGAATCGGAGGACCGCTCCCTCACGGTCGCGGCTCGTAACGGATTCGGATTCCGCTTGCTCACGCGCGCGGCTCGTATGGGAACCACTTGCTGACGCGCGCGTCTCGTGGAGTGTATCGGGATACGAGCCGCGACCGTGAGGGAGCGGTTGATCTAACAGACTCAAGGGGGCGGGTTGCAACTCAGTGCCTTGACGTTCCAGCACATAGCAAACAGACGCTTCAATCGATTTCACATCGTTCAGGTAGCGTGTGCTGCCATGACGGGTCCAGACGTGCGTGTTCTCCGCTGCCAGTCCGGCCAGTCTCAGACCACGCGTGGCGTAGGCCTTGAAGTCATTCATCACCTTCTCGGGTTCAACATTCGCATCAACCACCGCGTGCAGGTGGGTTGGACGAACGTGAATCGCGTGCAGATTCCATTTACGGTGCTGACTGACCTCTTGGATCGCGTCTTGTACCACGGCACGGTGTTGTTCACTTGAGAGCTTGTAGGGATTGTGCTTGAGTTGGGCGTATTCTTTTTGCTCGCGGTCTTCGTCACCGATCAGATAAGACTCGCCGGTCAGGTTGTGCTCGCGATCTACCGAACCCCTATCATCGCCGTGCAGCCAGGTGCCGTAGGTGGTAAAGGTGATGAGGTAGGTGTTGAAGACCGCTCCTTCACGGTCGCGGCTCGTGGGGGATTGAACCGGATTGTTGATGGGATGACCGCTCCCTGACGGTCGCGGCTCGTTAGAATCGACAGACTCGAACGGGTGGGCTTCGGTCCAGACGCACTCGGTGTCTTCGGTGCGCTGATCGGGCGTGAGCGCGCGCAGCGCGGCGCCGGCCAGGCGATCGTCGGTGACCTTCACGTACCACTGGTCGGACAGGTACGGCTCGACGGGGACGTGGGAGCGATACGAATGCCCCACCGTGTGGGTGTAGGGGCGGACCTCGGCGAGCAGGTCGCTGGCGCGGAACCAGCTGACGATGGCGTCGCGGGCTTTGTAGCGGTCCATGCCCAGCAGGTTTTCGAGCAGGTCGTCGTGGTCGTTGGTTTCCCAGTCGAGCCAGCCGTGGTCCTTGGAGATCGAGCCGTCGGGGGCCATGACGTTGATGACGGGCAGGTCGTGGCGTTGGCCGATCTCGTAGTCGTTGGTGTCGTGGGCGGGTGTGACCTTGAGGTAGCCGGAGGCGTACTTGGCTTTTTCGTCGGAGGACCCGGGGTCGGGTTTGACGACGTAGTCGTCGCCGACGACGGGGATGATGCGGTTGACGATGGGCAGGCGGACGTTTTGTCCGATGTGCTGGGCGCGGGGGGCGTCGGAGGGGTTCACGGCGGCGGCGGT